>JAFUEE010000155.1 GCA_017464085.1 Pseudomonadota bacterium | reverse complement strand
ATTTTAGAAAAAATACATTCGAAATATATAATCCGAACTCCGTCGTACAGGCCATGGCTGCCGGAAATTTTGGGAACTACTGGACAAAAACGGGTTCTTATGATTCTATAAAGACATATATATCTATGAATTTTGAAGGTATCAAAGACGATGTCAAGGCCATGATTGCGGGCGGTCACATTGATGTGAAAGTGGATAAATTCCTGAACACGATGACAGACTTTCACTCCAAAGACGCTGTTTTTGCTTATTTGATTCACCTTGGTTATCTGGCTTATGATAGCAATACAAAGCAATGCTATATTCCAAATAGTGAAATCCGCTCGGAATGGATCAATGCAATCGAAGATGATCCCGATTATGCAAAAGCCATTGAAATTGTAAACAATTCTAAAATATTATTAGACAAAACGATTGAAGGCGACAGCCAGGCCGTCGCAGATGCGATGTCTGCGGCGCATGAGCAGCTCATGAGCCGACAGCGTTATAATCATGAAGCCTGCCTGCAATGCGCGATCCGGTTTGCCTATTTCTATGCCAACACGCGTTATACAATTATCAGCGAACTGCCGGCGGGAAAGGGATATGCCGATGTCGTGTTTATTCCATATATCCCCAATGTGCCTGCGATGATTGTCGAGTTCAAGCGAAACAAAACCACCGGGGCGGCCTTGCAGCAAATCGAATCAAAACAATATTTCGATGTGATGGACAAATACCAAGGCGATCTGCTGCTCGTCGCCGTGAATTATGATGAAAAGACGAACGCGCACGCATGCGAGATACAGCGGTTTACAAAAGACGCATGAAAGATGTCCGCGTATTGCGTGAGCAATAGCGGGCAGCGCGGCGGCGTATTTGGCGCACGCCAAATAGCCGCCGCACGCAGGCCGTATGCCGCAGGCATAGGCCACGTCCGGAAAACGCTCGCGAAAACCGCCTCGTCGAAACGCTCGGTCTTACAGCATGCGCATGCGCCGCAAGTTCCCCAAGAACGCGCCAAACGCGCATGGCGCACAACTGGCACAACGAATCATTCCGAAAACACGTTATTTGTTGCGAAAACCGCGCGCATGATTTAGCTAGATAGTTTTTCCGCCTGCTTTTCAGGCTGGACCTCGATGACTACTGGACTTTTCATGCTCGACCGACGCGATTCACAGCTTCTGTTCAAAACTCGAAAAAAGCGCAAAAACTCGACGGGATACGTCATTCTGGCGCTGTTTGCCGTGGGAATCGCGCTGATTATCGTCGCCGTCATCAACAGCCATAAGAAGACCGTCGAGCCCGAGCTGCCAGAATCGCGCACCATCACGCAGCACGCGTCCGCCATCCCCGGAAGCGATGATTTTGCGCCGCATGACACGACTGAAGCGCAGGAACCCGTACAGGCGCCGGCGCTCGAAAAGCCCAAGAAAAGCAAGAAAGCGCCCAAAGCACAGCTCGATCAGCCCACAAACGAAAACGCCACAGGATCTGCCGCGATGTATGCGTTCGCGCGCCAGCCTGTCTCGCATGGCGCAATCGGGCCAAAGCTCGGCAAGTATGCCGTCATTCAGACGCCGCTCAAATATTCAGAAAGCGCATCCCCCGAAGCCATCGCCGCAGCAGAGGCCACGACTTATGTCGTCGTTGCTGGCGACATTTTGGGACGAATCGCCCAAAAACACGGCTGTTCGATCGCTCAAATCCAGAAAGCCAACCGGATGCCGAACGACCAGATCAAGATCGGCCAGAAGCTCCTCATCCCGAACTGCAGTTCCGGCAATGCCGAAGAACAGCAGCCTCTCGTCGAGGAAGCACCCGCGCCAACCGCGCCGCGCGGCAAATGGTGGAAGCGCGTCGGCGTCAACACAACCGAGCTTCCAAAGCTCATGGCTGCCGAAGGCTTCAAGCCGCCACAGAAGTTCATGGCGTTCATCCTCGAGCTCACGTTCGACGAAACGCGACAGGTCGTCACGCGCGAGCGCGCGTTCGACTACAGGGGCACATCCAGCCTCAATTCTGGCTGGAATCCCGCTTCTGCAGTCAAAATATTCGCCGCGATTGCCGCGCTCAGGCGCATCGACGAACTCGGGTTCACATCCCGCGCAAAAGTCACGTTTAACGGCAAAAAAACTTATTCGACTACGGTCGGCGCGCTCGTCGAGGCCGCCATCATCAACAGCGACAACATCGCTTATAACCGCGTCGTTCAGCTCGCTTCCTTCGACAAGCTCCACAAAGAGATACTCACTGGCAAATTCGGCATCTCTCAGACCGCGCTCAACCGCGCTTACGAACAGACCAAGTGGAAATCGCTCGGCGAAGACCCATCCCTGAGAATCTCCCCGGAAATCATCCTCACAGAAGGCAAAAAAACGACAAAAATACCGGCGGCAAACTCAAAGGCAAACGCCGTCTGCAGCTCTGGCGCTTGCACCTCGCTTCAGGATCTCGCCGAATCCTCGCGACGGCTCATGCTCCAGGAACAGCTCCCTGAAAGCGAATCTTTCAACCTCAGGCACGAAGACCTGCTCGTCTTGAGACGCGCGATGCGGAGCGCCGACAGGACGCGCGGCACAGAAATGGTCGACAGATTCGCCGCAGTCTTTAATGATAACCGCGTCAAATTCTACTCCAAACCGGGCTTCTCGGAGGACTGGTTCACTGACAATGTCTACATCTTCGATCCGCGCTACAACCAGGCATGGATCGTCGTCATGAGCGGCTACCCCGGGCGTTCGTCCCTCAACAGCGCCGCCACGACCATTGCCAAAATCATCAGTTCCGGAAAGCTCAGAAAAATTCCCTGATATCCTTTTCTCCCGGTAATGCGCACGATGCGCTTGCCCTTCATCCAGGTGTTGTATGCTTAACATCCTATTCAGCGTTCTGATCGGAGCCGCCTGCTGGGGACTCTCCCTTCTGGTCTTTGATTCCGTCTGGGCGGGAATACTGCCTTTCTTCATCGGCACCATCGCCGCGTTCATCCTCCTCAACAGGCGCACTCAAAAGCAGATCAATGCGATTATGAGCAGTGCTCAGGCCATGATGATGAACGCCCAGTCGCTCCCCTCCGAAATCGCAAAGAAAAATCTCGTCGACAAATGCATCGAGGAATTCAAAAAAGCCTACAAATTCCAGCATTACGCACTGTTCCTCAAACAGCAGATCAACTCACAGATCGGATCGCTTTACTATATCCAGAAACGCTTCAAAGAAGCCGAGCCATACCTCAAGGACGGCTTCCCCATGCAGGGCGCGACGATGTGCATGTATGGCTGCCTGCTCTACAGAAACAAGCAGGAAAAAGAAATGATCGAGCAGTTCGAAAAGACGATCAAATTCAACAGCAAAGAGCCGCTCTATTACAATGTCTACGCCTGGTGCCTCAATCAGCTCAAAAAACGGGATGCTGCCATTGAAGTGCTCAACCGCTGCCTGACCATCCGTCCGAGCGACAAAATCACACGCGATAACCTCGACCTCCTCAAAAACAGCGCGAAAGTCAAGATGACGCCTTACGAGATGCAGTGGTATCAGTTCCTGCTCGAAGATCCCCCTCAGGCAATGCTTCAGAAGATGCTGCTCGACAAACACTCTGTCGTCCGAAGCCGCTGATTTTTACCACTGTCTTTGCATGTATTACATCTCGCTCGCCTTGAGCCATCCGAAACGGATGGCTCTACGGCTCGCATGCGCCCGCTATTTGTTTCACAAATACGCGGGCGCTATTTTATATGTTCGCGAAAATATCAGATCATAACCTAGGATGCAGGATTTATATCTAGACAAAGATGGCAATCCAGTCACAAATGGTTCAGAGAAATCACACATCCTGCCCAAAGAGCAAATATGAACATAGAAGACCTCATCCAACAATACAATTTTCACGATAGCTCAATTGAATCCGTACAGTACGATGCATCGAATGGAAAACTTGATTTGACCATTGACTTCTGTTTTTGGATGCAATCAGACTATAAGAAAGGAATGCTTGAAACAGGAATGATTCTACTCTCGTTTATTGGTGTTAGTTACTTTAATGGAAAAACAGGGAATTATAATTCCGCAACAATTCTAAAGCTGACCCCACAATCTTCTAACGAAATTCTGATTTCATTACTGGACGAATACCGCAATGATTATTTTGAAATCACCATTGTTGCTACTGAGGCTGTTATGCAGATCATCTAAATTACATTTAAAATTCCATGGCAATTAATCATGTGGCTAAATGACAAAGAAGGCGAGCTGATGGGACCGTTCCTGACTGCCAAAGCACTAAATCTTCCCCAGCAAGAAATTGATCGGATGTATGATCTCGCGGCTGCTGGGCGTGAAAACGGCATTTCTCCCGATCTGCCCGAGTATGTGATGAAAACGGATAAATGCCGCGTCGCGCTTCGACTCGCGAGGGAAAAAGGCGCAACTGACGAAGACTGGCAGAAAGTAATCGACCTGCTCAATCAGAACGGCAATACACGCCTAAATCCTAAATAAATCCTAATCCCCCTCAATCTTCGGAATCATCAGCGCATGAAGGAACGCGCACACCTGAGTCTTGAGCTGCGTGATGCTTCCTGCACACTGCGGCGGTTCCGGACATGAAGCCGCAGAACGTGCGCAGACAGCCCCCTCATCGCAGAGCTGCTTGAGAATCTCATAATCGGCCACAAGGCTCGCGTGTATATCCTCCAGACCTGCGGCAGCGAACGTCTCAGGATTTTCATACGTCGCCCAGAATGCGTAAGCCATCTCATCGGGCCAGAGCGTGATCGCCGCGAGTTCAGCGCTTCTGCCGGCGCAATCCGACTTCGAATCGAACAGAATCTCACGCCCTTTGGCAACCGACTGACGGTAAGTGTCCAAAAACTGCGCCGCCGTCATCTCGGGATCGCGCGCAAGCTCGGTACCGGAATCCGCAAACACGATCTTGAGCTGCCGCTGGTGGCACTGACGCGAGCACACCTGATCATCCGCCTCGCATGCCTCAAGGCAGGTCATCGTAAATGTCTTTGAAGAATCATCGCTTACGACAGAATTGGCGATTGAATCGAGCTTCCAGGCGCTCAGCGGATTTGGATAGGACAGCTGAAAAATCGCCTGCGTCGTGAATATCGCCGCCGCCAAAAGCACGACGACCGCCCCCAAGCGATACGCATCAAACGAACATGCCGGCTTCGGATCTGCTTCAAACTTGCCGGCCGGCTCGATCTCATGACTGCATCCACCCGTATATTGAAGCGCAAAATTCGGGCGCGCCGGGTCAAAGATCACGATCGGCACAAAGTCCACGCGCGTCCACTGGTAACGCGCTAACTCGTAAGTCTTGCCCTCTTCCGGTTCATAGAGAATCTTCGGGTTTGCCTGTGCGCAATTGAGCCACTTGCCTTCCGTCAATCGCCCAAAGCGAAGCAGATAATAGCGGTTCCAGTACGTCCACGATGTCGCGATCCAGGTCACGGCCGTCACCGGCATCCCCAAGACCACGATCCACGACAAAAATGTCAAAACGCTGTCATCATAAAAGAACGGCGTCGCCACAGCGATTCCAACAATCAGCCCGAGCATGATGCTCAGCAGCAAGCGAACGGCTGGCAAGCTGCGCCAATGGGTGCACAAGAAATAGCGATTGTCGCGATCTGAAATGAACCGCCGGCGCTTGCTGTCATAAAAATCCGAAGAAGACACCGAATCCGTTGTCAGACTCACGCCGCTCAGCAGCGAACGCTTGAACGCGCCGCGCCGCCACATCATGACGCCGATCATCATGGCGAATGCAAACAGCGTCAGAAGCCAAGCCATCCACGACGGCGCATGCGACATATCGGGATCTACAAGACTGATCTCAGGAAGGGCGCGCTTTTGCTCTGGCTCAGCCTCATTCGGCGCAAAGCAATTTTCCGCATCCAGACAATATCCATACCACTTCTCGACATGCGTCTGCAGCTCTCGCGCGCTCAACGGCTTATAGCTCCGGATATCCAGAACTTCCGGCTGCTTCGATTCATCAGCCGGATACAGCCTGTACATATTCTTTTCGTGCACCACGAACGCGCCGTCAAACACCGCGATATCTTTCGGAAGGTCTGACCAGTCTGAAGCCTCATATTCGGCCACATCCGACAGCGCCCCCGTCACCGCATCGAACAGCACATACTGGTTCGCGTCGTTCGTGATCAAACGATATCGCTTGATTTTCCCGATCGGCCGCACGTCACGGATCTTGCCGAACTGTTTGGCAGCCAGCGTCTCCGCCTTCAGTGACGCGATCTTCTGCCCTGTCCGCGCATGCCACAAGACCATCGCCTCCGAGCCGGAATGCACGGTCACGAGCACATCATTGCTCAGGTCTGCGATACGCCCTGGAGACGGGTACTGTATGAGCGCAAGCCGCCGCCAGGTCATCTCGGTGGTGTCGATCATCTGGACGCGGTTGTCCGAACCGCCGTCGAGCGCAGCAATATCATCCTGCCCCGCCACGATCGGCGCGCGCTGCGGATCCGGAAGCCGCCAGTACTTTGCCTCAAAGCGATTCTGAAGAAAATTGCCGAGACGCGCGACGAGACGCACGGTGTTCAGATCGTTCGTCACGCCCATCGCATATTTCGTCCCATGCCCGAGACCATGAATTGCCGCTGTCGCGTTGATGCTCGCATACGTCGGCGTCTGCGACGAAAATCGGTAATACGACAGCTTTTTGAGCTTTTTGTTCCAGATCATCAGGCCGTCCGGATCGAGCTCATGATCGCCGCTCTCCAGCGCTGGCGAAATCTCAAAGGCACGCATATTCTCTTCAAGCCAGCCATTCACCGGCACGTTCACTGGGGAGCCGTCTTTGTCCTTGCGCGCCAAAAAGCTCGACCCCGGCCTCGGCCAGAACATCACGCGCGACCGCGCCAGCGATACCAAGCGAGACTCCTGCCACGCCACGCTCAGAGGCCGCTCGCTTCCGAGATCCGCCGCCATCTCCTCGCTGATCACACCGCCGGCGCCCACTTTCAGCAGATGAATCCCATACGTCTCGCGCTTCGAAAGCACCGCGATATGCTGCGCGTCATACGGATCCGCCGGCAGCAGCTCCGCCCCGGGGCATGGCAGCCGATACACCACCTTGAAATGATCGCGCTCCACGCCATATACATTCGCGTTGTCCGCATAAAATATCGTCTTGCCGATCGCAGACAGATACCGCAGCTTGCCGACTGTATTGGGAATCACTGGCGCAAAACTCACATTCCCCGTGCCGAATTCCAGACGGTACAGATCCGGATGCTGACCGTTCAGGCTGCACAAGGCTCCGTCAAGCACCGGGCTCTCCTTGTCCCCCCAAACGCCGCTGCCCGGCTCACAGTCAAACGCCACATCCTGCGCATGAGCTGTCCCTGCACAGACAAGCAGCAACGCAGTCACCATTGATTTGATCTTTCTATTTGATGCCATAACCCCACACTTGCAATAGTTACCCACAGCACTTTTTCTGGTAAAATATAACATGTTAGCGAAGCGCATACAAAAAATGTTCTTTGTTTGCGCCCGCTATCTGCGATACGCGGGCCGGGCGCGGCTATCTGCGATACGCCGCGCCATCCCGACAGACATGCCCATACGCAGCACCACACCATACAGGAAAACATGACTCCAAACGAAATGGCAAAACGCCTCCGCCATGACCTGATCAAGCACCTCGACATTCCAAAGCCCGGCGCCAGGCTCTCCGACGCTGAAATCTCTTTCCTGCTCCAAAGGCTCTTCGATTCAGGCACAGGCTCATGCAAAATGGCTGCTGTATGGGGCTTCAAGCTCCGAAAAGACCCCGCTTTCGAACCACGGCTAGACGCCCCGCTCAAAGCAGTCGAAAACAAAGCCGCAGACCTCTACAGAGATGAAAATGCGCTCCGGCGAAAGCTGATCGCGGCACATGTCTGCCCCGATGAATTCATCCAAAAAATTCAGGCACTCGCGGATGCCGTGCAGGCTTTTGAAAACATCTGCACAGATGCGCCAGATCTCGACGAGACAGCCGCACTCGATTTCTTCGGCTTTGGCTCAGCGCAACCTACGGCCGCCCAAAGCGCGCCAAAACCCTCAGGCGACTTCTCTCAGCCGGCGAACCTCGATATACAGCAAAAAATCAAGCTCCTCGTTGTCGATGACCGCCTGATGAGCATCGCAAGACTCCAGGCGCATCCCATCTTTCAGGAACGCTTCACATTCACCACGCTCTGCGACCAGAAGATATCATGCGCAAACTGCCCTCGCGCAAATGCCTGCGAGCTCAAAAGGGCCAGAAATTACACCGATGTACTCACCGCGCTCAGCCTCAGGAACGATCCCCCCATCCGCGCGCTCCTCATGGACGTCCGTTTTGACGAGCTCTCCAAAGACGAACTGCTCTGGCTTCCCGAACTCCCAAATCTCAACCAGGAGCCCAAGGTCAAGGCTCTTCAAGGCCTGATCATCGCCCGTCAGATCAGGCGCACCCCCAAATATTCCCACATCCCGATCATCATGATGACCGCGAGAAGCCGTCTCCCAGACGGCGCATCCCTGCTCCTCGAAGGCCTGGAAGGCCTGCAGTTCGTCGATGACGAAGCAAGCCTCGACGTACTCGCGGCGCGCATCGAAAGCGTCATCAAGCTCGGGCAGGAAGCCCCTGTCGAAAGCGGCTATTTCTGGGGCACATCCCCCCTCATTCAGCAGACCAGACGCCAGATCGAGATCATGAGCCAAGGCCCGCGCACCGTCTATCTCTCCGGACAGAGCGGCTCCGGAAAAAGCGCGCTCGTCGAACACATCATCTTTCCGCTCAGCAGGCGGAAAAAACTTGTCACGCTCGACCTATCCGCCATCCCCGACACGCTTGTCGAAAGCGAACTCTTCGGCCATGTCAAGGGCGCATATTCTGGCGCAGCAAGCGACCGCATCGGACTCATCGAAGAAGCAGACGGAGGCGTGCTCTTCCTCGATGAGATCGGAAACCTTTCCCTCGAAAATCAAAGAAAAATCCTGCTCTTCCTACAAGACAAAATGGTCCGGAGAGTCGGTGCAGCGCATGACACGCGCAAACACGTCGATGTCAAGGTCGTCGTCGCCACACATCTCGACCTCTCAAAAGAAGTCGCTGCCGGACGCTTCAGATTCGACCTCTATATGCGCTTCGGCCCCGCCATGCGCATCGACATTCCCGCCCTGCAGGAACGCAAGGCCGACCTTCCGCAGCTCGTCGCCACTCTGGCCGAAAAGATCGCCAGAAGCGAAGACATGACCCCTGCCGTCAACGAACACATCCGCAGATGCGGCGCAAAAAACCTCATTCAAGTCGATTTCGCATCCAGACTCTCCCCAGATCCCGACAGCCTCTGCATCCGCTTCAAACCGGCGACACGGGAACTCTTCATGAATCACCCCTGGCCGGGCAATATCCGAGAACTCGAAAGCGTCCTCGACACGCTCATCCTCAAAGCGCTCTTCGACCTGCGCATCGCGCAGTCAAAAAGCCGCATCATCGAAATAGACCACTATTACGCCATGAACATGCTTGGCCTGTTCAACACGCATCACGCGGACGATGCTCAGCCACTATCCCCAAAAGACACGCCGATATCGCTCAAAGAAACGACGCTCCAGTATGTCGATGAATCGCCCCAGCCACTTCCCCCCGAACAGCCTCTGGCGAAAGACTTTGCAGAACTCCGTCAAAATCTCGAACGCGACTATCTACGCGCGGTCTATGATTCCGTTCAGGGCGATCTCGCGCGCATGGGGGAAAAGCTCTTCGGAGATTCTTCCGCAAATATGAAACACAAGATTATCGTCCGCATGAATCAGCTCGGCATGCGCCTGCGAGATATTAAAAATATGTAAAAACATCATGTTCATCCGGACGAATCTTGTCCTATTTATACAGCTCTGTTCAACAAAAGTGGATATGGCAAAATGGCCATATAGAAAACTCTGAACAATTGCATAATCTTCAATCATGATATCGCGCAAATCCGCTCCCCTTGCCCCATCGGGGAAAGGGGCCGGGGGTTAGGGGCTAATTGATCAGACTTTCCTATATTATCAATACTCAGCAAGCGAGCAACGACAGACTTTCCGCATAAAAGCTATAACCTTTATCATGATCACTACTGCCTACCCTCTATTGCCTGCTGCCTTGTATTTCATATCCACAGACGTTGAACACTGCCAATAAAAAAGCCGACACCCTATGGATGCCGGCTGAACATATCGCAAAGCTATCGCCTACAGGCCTGCAGTTGCATAATATTTCTGACACATATTCGAACTCACGAGCTCACTCGTATTGATCTTGGGATAGCTGCACAGCTGATCGCTCGAATCTGTCGACGATTTCTCGTATGTACAATACATACCTTCAGAATCTTGGACATTCTTCAAGTTATAACCGCTCCAGATGCCTTTGACAGCAGTCGTCGTCGAGACTGACGACGTTGTCGTGCCGCCATGCCCATCATCCACATTTGTCTTTGTCGTGATCACCATACTGCCAGCCCATTTGCCATCGCGAATGATATCGACGACATTGTCTGCATTTGTATCTTCAAAAAATCCCGTACCGCTGAGCGTGATTTCAGAACCGGCGCTCTTCAGTTCAAGTTCTGCAGTCGCAAAACCAAACACTGTAGATAATATGCCCATCACAGAATTCACAAATCCCTTAGATTCCTCAAAGGTGAATGAAAATGCGCCTACGCCAAAAATGCCACCCCATTTTAGGTTATCAGAAATCCATTTCGCGATTGAATCCGCCTTAATCCAATATCCAAGCAATGAGCTGAAATCATGCGCCTGATGATTGGAAATGTTTGGAATAAGTACATTATTCATCAGATACATCAGTATCTTTCCATAATATAGCTTTAGCTCATGGTTTTCGATAGAGATCTTATCATAACCATTCGCGAGCGCCCCATTCCACGTGCCTTCCAGGAAATTGATCTTATCACCGAGCCCGAGCTGTTTCGATGTGAGCGGCATACGCCCGCAGTTCGGATCATCACTTCCGCTGCATCCGATACGCCAATAGACAGCAAAGCCATCATACGCATCCGAACCGCGAAGCTCGATCTGCCCGGTCTTTTCGATATCGATTTCACCCATAAACTCCATCAGGCGAACGATATCGCGGAACTGGCATGCAAACAGACCAATCTTGGCCATCGTCGCATTATCCCCGATCAAGCCATTCAAATAGCCCGTCAGCTGAGACGAAAGCCCAAACGTATCAAGCAGCCATTTGACTGCAGACGCTGCCAGACCTATACTTTCTTTGATATATTTAAACAAATACTCATAGACCATTCCAGCCGGATCATTGGCAAAATTTCCAACCATATTGATAAATTTGCCGACGCTTCCAAGCTCGGAAACGACATCGCCCAGATCGAAATAGCTGCGCACATGATAGGTCGTCACGGGATTCAGATCGATCGTATCGAGATAGATCGTGCCAGATGTCGTCTGATTTGCATAGACATCGATGCCGGAATCGAGGCAGCCCACGGCCACAGGCGCGCCATTTGCTGAAAATCCGTATGCCACAGCCGCATATTTCATCTCAGTCGAAAGATCCGAAAACTTCGCATAGTTCGAATCGACCGGATCAAGGATCGGCTCTGCCTCAGTCTCGGTGCGCCAGTTCATCACGGCATCGTGCTTGAGATCCATGCGCGCGCATGACACCTCGTTGCCATCATAAAGCTTGATCACATAGTTCACAGGCGACGCATGCCCGTTATACATCGTGCTGAATTCCAGGCTGCCGGTAGGCATTTCCTGCACGGCAACATTGAACCTGACCTGCTTCGGCGACTTCTTGCTCGCAGCAACGACGACCGCATCCCCAGCGATTCCGAGCCCCTTGATCGAAAGCGTCGCCCTGCCCTCTTCCTTCGTCGTCGACTTGTTCGCCGCCAGCTGGACAGACTGATTGCCGGACTCGATCCCCCACTGGATTGTCTCCCCGGGCAGCCCTTCGCCCGCAGTCTCCTCTTTGATCGACACGAGATTGACCGCAAGTTTCGTCACGCCTGTATTCGCAAGCTCCACATCCGTCGCGATCGCGGGCATCAAGATAGCCGTCCACCCCTCTTTCGGCTCCTCTACCGGCTCCTGCGGATCGTAGGGATCGCCGGGATCCGGATTATTAAAAGGATCCTCAGGATCTTCAGGCCCCCCAGGCTCTTCCGTATCCCCAGGCACATTGATCTGATTGCTCTTCTCGTCACTGCAGGCCAAAGCTGACATGCCGAAAGCTGCCACCAAGCCATAGATCCACAATGTTTTCATTCTCATAAATGCTCCTTTCGCGGGCAAACTCCGAGCCCACATTCTCTTCTTATATGATTACCTAATGTCGCTCACATTTTCAAGGTCAGATCTATTTGACCTTTTGCACGACTCGGCGCATTTTACCGCACTGCCGCGCCCTGTTCCAAATCCAGTCACGGCAAATCTCACACAACCGCGCAGCGGCAGATGCAACGCCTGCAGTCATGCGCGCCATAACAAATATCGAAAAGACAATGACGACCGAAACGACTGAAACATCCGAATCCTTGCGCACCGACATCATCGCAAAAGACACCGTCCCCTCTGTCATCTTCGTCCTCAGCAACGATGAAGGCGAAGTCCTCGACCTCGCGACTTACGACAACCCCATGCGCTATCTCCACGGACATGACATGATCCTGCGCGGCCTCGAACACGCGCTTGAAGGCAAAAAAGTGCACGACCATTTCCACATCGACGTCCCCCCTGAAGACGGCTACGGCCTGCGCGATGGAGAGCCTCAGGCTGTCCCCAAATCGATATTCCCGGAAGGCACTCAGTTTAAAATCGGCGCTGGCATGACCGCAAAATCTGAAGACGGAAAGCCCTTCCCGCTCTGGATTGTCTCCATCGACGACGAAAATGTCTATGTGGACGGAAATCACCCGCTCGCGGGCCAAACGCTGCACTTCGATGTCGAAGTCATCGCCATCCGAAAGGCCACTCAGGACGAACTCAAAGACGGCCGCGTTCACGACGGCTGCGTCCTCTGCCGCCCATAACGCTTTTCATGGCAGGGGGAAGCCTCCCCCTGCGCGGCTATGTGCTCCCCAGGCCGTTCGTCACGAACGGCTCTGGCTCCGCGCATACGCCGCTACCCCCTCGGAAAACAGCCCCCCCCAAAAAAACCGTCCTTCCGCTAATCCACTGGCAGCACCGAGAGCGTCATCTCATCTTTATTCAAATCCGCCTGCAGGCGATAACTCGGAATGCTTACGTTCAGTTTTCTTATTTCGTGACGGAAAATCTCGTTCAAGAAACTCCGATTGACAAAAACATCGAGCAAATATCCCTGCTTGCGCTGTGTCATATCGATTTCTTTGAGCGAATGATTTGGCGAACTGAACTTGAGATTCCCATCAGATGCCATAACCTTTACATCCATCCGCTTCACTCTTGCGATATGTTCAGCTCCGTCCTGAGCTTCTCCCAAGAGTTCATGATCAAAAATTTCATCCAACGACCTCAGCGCATCTTGCGATGAAAACCGAACCATCCCCAGGAAATCTGCATGATCATCATCTTCTGAAATATAGTTGATCTTGCCGGAAAGTGAAACTGGCAAAATATGTTGATAGATTGCACTTTCAAGCCCATCAAACTTTCTGTCGAATTCTTTAGCGCTCTCCTCCATCAAACCGGCAATCTGCTGGCACTGCCACTTTTTGGAGCTGAGATCTCTCCAATAATCTTTTGACAAAACATACATCTCTGACAAATTCATCCCCATCGCGACACTCAAAAGCGCGTCCTGACTGTAATAATCTATATATTCCGATTTGACATTCTGCAATTTTTTCCTGAACTCATCTGAAGCGATTTTCTGAGTCGCACGAATTCCAAACAGCCCGCTGTCTGACCCCACAAGCGCCCAATCCGAAGAGGGCGTATCCGCAAACAGCGATGCAATCTCTTGCACGCACACATCATCGCCAATGCTTGTAGAACCCAATTCTCTCAACAGTTCAGGTGTCATATCGATTTTGTCACTCTTAGCCTTGATCTCGGCAATCTGATTTTTGAGTTCCTTGCGACGCTTATCGCGTTCTTCTCGTTCAATGATTTCCGCTTCGTGCTCGCGATCCTCCAAACAATAGGGCAACTTATCCATCTCATTCCCTTCAACCTCATCGTAATGTTCATAATCATAATCATACCATAAATCATGACATTCCATACCATCGCCATCGCACATTACTTCTGCAAAAATATCCTCTTGTTCCAGAGGATAACAATATTCCAGCTGCGCTTCACATTTCGCCTTAAAACGCTTCTCGTCATCTGATGACAAATAATTCCGGATATACTTATCGTTCAGCTTATTCTCAAGTTTTTCCCAAGACAGCAAATATTTTGCAACCCCCGCATGATCGACATGTGCGATGAGAAATGTCTTATCGTCAAGTTTATCCACAGAAAACGGCTTATTTGGCGCAGACAAGACATACTCTGGAATGGGATCAGTTCCTTTATACATCACAAAAGTGACTACATTATCAAAGCTGTGAACTGCCCAATTCACGCTATACCCTGAAACAATTTCAATATGATGTATTTGCCATTGCTGATGAACACCTTGATTTTCAAGAAATTCATAATGTAACAAACCTGCATCATGCGCTTCAAGGAAAGATTTTTTAAGAAGCCCATTAATCCGCTCAAGCGCCAGCTTCTCGTTATCCACCGTAAAATGTATAACCAACGTATTGTTTCCATGAATATAAGACGCAAAGTCAACATTTCCATTCGGGTCCAATCCCCATTTAAACGCTTCATTTGGATAATCCTCAATCAATTCATCAACCCCAAACTCTTCAGGGAAATTCATATCATCTACAATCTCTTTTAACAATTTATTAAAAACAATATTCTGCTGACTCGGTTCACGAAGATTAGCCAGCACGAATACGGCATCATCTGGCACATAATTCAACAGAGGGTTGGGCGTTCTGGCTTCCCATTGCGGCACGCCAGCCTCATACAGGTCCTTAGGCCTTGCACACCCCACAAAACAGCACATCACAACCAGCAGGCACAAAATTATTCTCAACGAACGTTCCATTTTTTATCTCCCAATGTTCTATTTGCGCACGCCCTCTCATGTTGAGCGGGCCGCAGTATCATTCGCGAAGGAAGCAACTTCCCCCAAAACTAATGCATCTCCACAGGCTCGACCTCAAACATGACCTTGCTGTCCTTCATGCCAAGATCGACCCGATAGTCAGACAGAAAGCTGTCTTCCATTTGTTTCAAAGTACGCACGTTTCCGATGACTTTGTCAATCAGCTGCTTCGAAATATAAAGGCCTGCGCCCCCCTCTCGCTTTCTCTCTGATGTGACTTTTGCAAGCTCATAAGGTTCTGTCCCGACCCAAAGCGTTTTGTCTGACACAAGAATATTCGGCTTCAAATCCCCTGCATCCACAGTCATGATCACGCCATCCTGCACGGGTGTCTCAAAAAAGTAATCTGCAATCAGATGGTTTGCCGCGCTGGAATTGCGCATATTTAGCAGAAACTTGATCGGCGTTTCATCCTCAGCATACTCCCCGATGACCAGATCCTTAACGATAAACGACAGTGATTCAAACCCTGTAATAAGCGTAACAAATTCATTCTTATTTTGAAGCGCTCTCTCAAGATCTTTTCTCTTTTCCTGCACGCCTTCCGAAATGCCCTGCATCTGCGCGCACTTCCAGCCGCGTTTTTCAAACGCTTCCATCCGCCGCATGGCGTTTATCACCCCATCATATAATTTAATGCCGACAAAACCATAAGCCATTGCATCCTCATCCTGCAAAATATCATGCTCGGTGATCAGCGCATTCATCTCCTTGTACATATCTGCTGAGGCAATCGGCATGACCAGCCTCCCCCCAAGCTTTCCGCTTGCGGATACCGTCACTGCGATATCCGTCTCAGGCACATCAGCGAATGCCGACTTGAACTCCCCGATGCACACCTCCTCCCCGATGCTTGTCGATCCGATTTTATCAATCATCTCCCCGGGGGCAAACTCTCCGCTTCCCTCTGCATTCGGGTCTTCTTTCCAAGACTCCTGATCATTGACTTCAATCCCCTGTGCTTCCGCAGCCTCCCGCGCGGCCCAATAAGCATCATAGGTCACCGAATTGCTGAACTTATATTCCCTATTCAAACAATATTTTGGATCTGATCTGCAGAACGCAATCATTTTCTCCCGATCATTTTTTGAGATGAATTCATTGATATAATATTCATCCATTTCTGCAGCTACCCACGGTATCCGCATCAAAAACTCCCCGATTCCAGCATGATTCAAATGCGCGATCAGCACATCATCCCTGCCGCCATCCACGCGATAAGGAGACGAAACAGGCTTCAAAATCGCATTCGGCAGCTCACGGTCTCCCCACCAGATGCCAATCGACATCACTTCGCCCTGAACATGCACGCCAACACTTGCCTCCACAGATGATTTTCCATCGGCATCGTGCCCATAAACGCGCCAGCCATCAGCCTCCACGGTACGCAGCTTGATGTATCCGCTCACTTTCTGCATGTACGTGTCCAGGCGAGTGAGCGCGGATGCAGCATCGGCAACCGTAACGTGAATGACGATACGATTGTCATACATGTACAGGACTGCATCAACCCTCCCCTCAGGATCAAGCCCCCACTGAGGCGCCCTCACATCATAATTCGAGAGCAACTCGCTCAAATCCTCTCCAATCAGCGCACCGAAGAACAGCTTCTCATTGCCAAAAATTTTTGCCAGGTTGCGCATGCCGGCATTTCCCCTGTCGTGCCCGCGCCGGGTCGCCAAAATCAACGGCGCATCCGACGGCACATAGCGCATGAGCGGATTATCCGTGCCCGCCACCCATGGGGAAATGTTTTCCGCGACCAGATCGGCAGCGGTATTTGACTGCTTTGGCGAACATCCGCAGCACAAAATCAGTCCTAAACTTGCCCAAAACGCTCCCCCCAAAAACGCCCACCGCTTGATACGCCTCATGATTTTTATGCTCCCTTCATATCCCTCACACACGCCCGCATCCTCTCGAACGATACACAACTTATACCCTACTCTCCCAAAACAATAAATCGAATTTCACAGCCCCACGCGCCGACACGCCATACGCGCGCAGTTCCAGTTCCACATCATAGTCAATCCCTGCTCAGCCACACGTTCAGATTGCACACCTAAATCTACTGTGATAAATTAATTTCGGTTTGTCTGTATTTATTTCATCTGCCTGACGCCAGGAGTTCACATCACCATGTCCCGAATCCAAATCCGCCTGCTCACGATTGCGCTTTGTGCGCTTGCACTTCTCGGCTGCAACAGCCCCAAAACGCCTGCAAATCTGAATTCCGGAAGCCTTCCAGAATGGCAAGCCCATACCGAGAACCCGCTGATCCACTACATCCCTCAAGATGCCCCTTTCGTCATCGCAACACAGCGCGAACAAACAGCCGACAATAAAGGCGTTCAGGCACTGATGCAGCTCATGAGCGCCTACCTTTCAAAAGCTGACTTCGGACTTCAATTCCAGCTCGGCAAATCCAATGATTCCGAATCACAAATGCACCGCTATTGCCTTATCCAGACCGATCAAGACCGCTCCCCAGAAGCTCAGACACACATCTGCGACGGCCGCACGTATGACGATTACGATAACAAAATAGACACGAATAAAGATGAATCAGGCTTGCTCTATGACCTTCTCAACGATTATGCCGGTCATGCAACAGAATACGGGCTCGATCCGCATGGACAACTTGACATCGCAGGTTATATCAAAGATGCGATGTTCGTTTTGCATATCACCGTCACAGATGAATTTAAAGCCATGGACGGACTCGACAAAATCGTTCAGGAAACCCAGCACAAATTCAGAGCGAAAAGCTTTGTCTTTGAAACAAACGATAGCCAGGGAAAGGACAGAATATGGAAAAAATATCAGATTAAAAATACCAAAAACGATCATGCAATCGCGCTGGCCGCACATGCCATCAATGGCGTTTTATCCCTTGTAATCTACGACCCGCATACGCCATTGCCCGATACGATCCTATCCGCACAACCAAACCATTACCTGCCCAATACCGCCATCCGAAATTCATTCCTCACCGGACATATTGAATACGCCAATCTCGCAAAAACACTCTTTTCCAATCCCATCGCCATAGAAATCACCGACAGATATTATATAGACACCACCGAACAATTCTACGAAGTTAGCAAACTATGCGATGAACACTTTGAATATTGTAATTATGACACATTGCTCTATTATTTAAAAGAATATACAGATCCTCATGGAAGCGATCCGATATATGGAAATTTTGATGACGAAGATGACGAAGATGACGAAGAATTCGATGAACTTGATTGCAGTCACATCAATCTGAGCAATTATTCAGAAAACATATCGACTTCCACTGAAGATGAAACGACCGCAATACGCAATAGACAGAAACTCGAAACATGCGAACAGATAAGCCTGCGCAGAGATCAAAAAAAAGCTGAAAAACAGCGCAAATGGGACGAGCACAGAGCGCAAATGCTCGAAAAGATCGAAACCGCCATGGCACACGGACTCATCGTCGGCACCGAACGCCTCAGAAAACTCGGCCTGACAAGCATCGGCGATGCCGCATGCATGCAGGAAATCGAACTACTCACCAAAGACATGCCAAGCCTCGACTGGTCTTTCGCCTATAATAATGACGGAGAACCCAATATCAATGTCAGGTTCAATGTCGCCCAGGATGAGCTGTATCAGAAAATGCAGGCCATGCTTACCGATTACCTGAGCCTCCAGGACAGCTACAAACAAGACAATTTCATGCCCTGGCTCCATCTCTCTCTGGGCATCGATATGGGCAAAGCGCTCGAACTGCTCAACAACTACCTCAACACGCAGACAAAGCGCGAATGGGCTTGCTTCCAAGTCAATACTTATGTCGAAAGACTTGCGGCACTCAAAAGAAGCCTCAAAAAAGGGAGCTTCAGCGAACTCAACGGCATGACTTCGTTTACAGGCGTGATACGTGAACTTCCCAAAAATGGATTCGGCAGCGCAAAGTTCTGGCTCAATCTCCGCGCATCCACAAAACTCATGAACGACCTCACCAAATCCTTCTTCCGCAAAACAGCCACAGACACGGTCATCACCGCAGGTTCAGATCCCGAAGTACAGATGGTTCTCGTCAACAAGCAAGACCTCCTGCTCGGCACTCAGCCATTTGACATCACCCAGATTGATCTCACTGACCGGAAAAAAGATCACCTCATCGAGTTCTATTCGAGAAAACTCGACATGCAAGACTATCTGAAAGGTTCCAAAGCCAAATTGGGCAAGGCTTTCGCCTTCGACCGGTCAGAAAATATACAATTCTATATGGATGTTGAAGCTCACAGCCTGTCTTTGACGTATAAAGCAGGCAAGGAATAACCTCACGCCAGCCCGCATCACCGACATCATGAAAGAAATGCTCAGTGAAGCGGGCTCATACATATCTTTATGAATGCCTGACTAAAAACTGATATCCAGAGACGGCTCCAGCTGCACGAGCATCGCCGTGAGCTTCATCATCGGGAGCCCCTGTATCGCTGTCGGATCATCGCATTCAATGGCTGAAAATAGCCGGGAACCGCGCGACTCGATCTTGAACGAACCCGCGCAATCAAGCGGCATATCAGCCCTGACGTATGCGCGAATGGCCGCTTCTGAAAGATCCTCGCGGAAATGAAGCTTTGCGCGGTTCTGATATTCGAGCACTTCCGCACCGCGCACGACGACCAGGCTCGTCGCCAATATCGCCACATGCCCGCGAAGCCCCTCAAGCTGTGCGCAGGCATTTTCCACACTTCCGGGCTTGCCAAGCAGCACATCGCCATCCACAAGCCCCTGATCAGACCCGATGACAATCGCCTCGGGATATTTCACTGACACAGATAACGCCTTGTGCTTCGCGTGATAGGCGATCAATTCCAGAGGATGAAGCCCTGCCACCGGCCGCTCTTCATACGCCGGGGAGACACATGTTGCCTCAAAACCTGCATCCGCCATCAGTTTTTTTCGATACTTGCTCGTGCTCGCTAATATAATCATGCGCCATCTCCTTTTCAAAAATGCGCCTCAGATGCGATTATAGATCATCCATATACAAGAAATCTATTAAGGAAACTCTGAACAATTGCATAATCTTCAATCATGATATCGCGCAAATCCGCTCCCCTTGCCAGATCGGGGAAAGGTGCCAGGGGTTAGGGGCCAATTAATCAGACTTGCCTTAATCTGTCATTGCGCCCTGACAGTCATTGCAAACTCACGCGCCGTATGCCGTCAGGCATAGGCGCGCCACGCGCGGCGTATGCAACGCATAGACGCGCAAGATGTAAAGACGTTCGGTCGAACGTCTCTGGAGAGCCGTATGCCGTCAGGCATAGGCGCGCCACGCGCGGCGTATGCAACGCATAGACGCGCAAGATGTAAAGACGTTCGGTCGAACGTCTCTGGAGAGCCGTGATCAGTGTATCTGAAGGCCAGAAAACCCAAGGAACGCGAGCGCGAACTGACCGGCTACGATAAACGCGATCGGCAGCCCCTTAAAACTCTCCGGAATTTGCGCCAGCTCAAGACGCTCGCGAACGCTCGACATCAGATAGAGCGCCAGCAAAAAGCCGCCGCCAGCCCCCAGCGCAAGCATCACCGTCTCAATCAGATTATATTGATTGCTCGCCATATAAAGCGGCACCGCGATGATGATGCAGTTCGCGATCACAAGCACGAGAAACACGCCGAATGCGTTGAAAAGTATCGGGTTGATCTTGCGCAATATCGTATCGACCGCCTGGACGGTCAGCGACACGAGCCCGATGAACACGACGACCTGCAGAAAATCGAGATGATACGGCACGAGCACATACCGGTTGACCAACCAGCTCATCACCGCAGACACGAGCATGACAATCATGAACACGATCCCCATGCCCGTCGCCGTCGATTTGCGCTTCGATGTGCCCATGAACACGCACAGGCCGAGATATTTCGTAAAGACATAGTTGTTGATCAGCAGCGCCGAGATCAGGATCGACAGCAGATAGCCCCAATACGAGCGCGAGACTTCCACAGAAAGCGGGCCGACGCCTGGCACGAGCTCGGGCGCCTTCACCATGTGGGGATTGTCCTGATTGAGCGGCTCCGCAAACGTCAGCTTCAGGGCCTTGCCATCCGCAGAAACACTCGCGGGATGCATCTGAATGTCGGGATCGTTCTCCTCAAACACCGTGAACGCTTCAGCCGACGGCACATCCTTCACCGGCTGCGCCGTCGTCAGCACAATCTCATTTGTCTGCCCGAACGTCTGCGATGTCACGAAACCATCCGAATTACCCCCGCCAAACAGCATGATCAGCGCCGTCACGCCGAAAATCACGACCGCCGCACCGAGGACGATCAATATGTCGCGTGTCTTTTTGCTCATGATTTCTGCGCCATCCTTTCGCGATACCTGGCTTCGATCCAGTTGAAAAATGCCATCATCAGGCCCACCACGAAGAAACCCGCGCACGGCAAAATAAAGAACAAAAACGGCTTGAAACCGAGCAGGTCATACCCGAACACCGTCCCTGAACCGAGCAGCTCGCGCACGAAACCGATCGCCACCATGCCGACCATAAACCCGAGCCCCATCCCGACCGCATCGAAAAATGAATCAGACGGCGACTCCTTGCACGCAAACGTCTCAAGCCGCATCGTGATGATCGCAAATGCCACGATCAGCTTGATAAATATGCCCATCTGCGCATACGCTCCCGGAAAAACCGCCGCCAGCACGAGGTCTATCACCGTCACCCAGGTCGCGATCGTCAGCGTGTACGTCGGGATGCGGATACGCGGATGTATCCAGTTCTTGAACAGCGAGATCGTCAGGCTCGAAAATATCTGCACAAACAGCACCGCCACACCGAGCATCAGGCCGTTCATGACCGTCGTCGACATCCCGACCGCAGGACACATGGAAAGCGCAAGCTTGAACACGGGGTTCTGGCTCAGTATTCCCCGCGAAATCAGCGCGCCTTTTGAAAGTTCATTAGACATAACAGAAATCTTTAAATATAAATGACCAGAAATCCGCGCGTACACGCGAACTTCGATATTATCCCCAACACCCTTATTTTTCAATGTATTTGCGCCCCTGCACGACACCACGGTGTCATGCACGGCTCGCTTCGGCCGCTATGCCTGCGGCATACGCTGCCGAGGGCGCCGCTATCGGCTAAACGCCGATACGCGCCGCCAACAGCTTCAGCGCGCTAAAGGATACCCTCCTTATGTCATTCCCAAATCACGACGATCCAAATACTCCTGATTACAATCCCTGGGATCTGAACGCCTACGGCGCCAACCAAAAAGAAAAACTGATTTCCCACGGACTGTCCAAAATCAATCAAACAAACAAGATCAAAGGCATCCTCATGCTTGGAACTGCCATTCTGCTGATTTGCGGCATGATCGCAGTCACCATCTGGGGCTTATTCTTCCGTGGACCCGAATCCGCACGAACAAGTTTCAGTTTCGACCTACACGAACGTCAAGTCAACGCCGAATACGAAAAAATTAGAGCTGAAAGGGCAAAAGGCGTCGCTAGAGCTATAGCTGAAGCCGAAATGGAGCGCCAGGCCTTAATAGAAAAAGAGAAAAATAGACTGGCAGAACAGGAACGACAGGAAAGAGAACTCAAAGAAGAAATCGACCAGCTCGCCGAGCAAGCCGCTGATGATGCCCTCCTCAAACCCTATATCCCAGAAGATGGAAAAATCATGTACATCATCACTGACAGCCCGATCACCTGGGATCTCGAAAATTCAAAGAAAACCGCAAAAGGTATCAGCGCTTTTGAAGAAAAAGCCTCACCACTCATCTCAGAAAAAATGGAACAATGCCTGCTGGAAAATTATAAAAAAACATTTCCCAAAGAAACCGCTTTTCCGATCTCAATATCGTTCGCGAATGGAAAAGCCCCGGCACTTCAGCCCATACAAGCCAAATACCTCGAGCCGGACGAACTCAAAGACGTTCAGAAATGCCTGAACAAATCAGTTTCAAAACTTAAAAACCCGTTCGGCAAGCAGAAGCTCTCTGCCAATATCAAACTCACAATCATCAGCATCCCATAATTTACCCCGCCGCATCATCCCAAAACAACATGCTTAAAGACAAATTAACCAAATCCCCTGAAAATCAGCAGCATTATTCTCCTCTCGATTTTCACCCATCCCAGAATACCCCTAAACCGCCAAAGAGATTATCGGAAGCAGCCGGTGATGTCCTGAAGTGGATTTTTGACCCTTCTGAAGAGCAAAAGCCCTCTCATGACATAGTCTTTCGCGTGATCAAATGGTTTTGTATTATCTTTATCCTCGTTTCCATCGGGCTTTTTATCGTCTTTCTCGTCATTTTAGCGCTCATGACCGTATCTGAAGAAACCACACCCCAGGAAGCAATCGCTCACCTACAACCGCCCCTGGCCTCTGTATCCGCCCCTGTCAAAGACGAGGACGAGCTCACGCCTCTTGAAAAACAAAACGCTGAACAGAAACGCCTGGCAGCGCAAAAACGCCAGCAATATAAAGAAGACCAGCTGCGCATCATGAAAGCGCATGGCCTGACAGACAAAGACAACCTTCAATTCTTCCCCACTGTCGATAACTTTATCTGGGATATCGAGTCAGACGAAGATGCGCCCGAAAAGACGCAACACATCCTCGATGTGCTCAAAGAAAAATATGAAAAGGCTCTGGAATATCGTCTCAATTTCGTCCTCAGGCGATGCATGTCGAAAACATACACCTCCCCGCTTCCACACTACATCACGATCTCACTGAATATCAGCGTTAATAAAAATGGCAGGCTTTCTCTCGATAACCTATTTGAAGGCGAACCTTATCTCGGGGATGCCTATATTTCCAACCTCAACACCTGCATGAGCCGTGCGGTCACTAAAATATCTGCAAATATGCCCAAGGATTGGTATCCCACAGCACTCGTCACATTCAATATATTGAGTGTTCCCTAAGCGTGCAGGCAGTAGCCTGATAAAGCTCATGGCTTGATTTCAAGTGCATGGCTTATCTCTATTGTCGAATGACGCAGACGGCGCCTGCCCCCTCACACAGCCTTTCTTTAGGAAGGGGGCGCGGGGGAAACGCTTTCTTTTGGCACAAAAGAAAGCGTTTCCCCCGCAAAAAACTCAAAATGTAACCTTAATGCCCTGAGTTTTGATCACCTGGTCGAGCAAATCCATGCGATAGGTGAATTTCCTGACCATAGCCTGATTGCCGTTCAAAACAGAACGTGAAGAAATCGTCGCCCCCGTCAGCGCATAGATATCATCCCCGACGTGTGCCGCTCGGATTTTTTCATCTTCCTGTGTCGGTTTCTTTGCGATAATCGCCGCGCGCAGATCATCGGGCATCGGCTGGCGCACGACATGCGCGGCTTTCAGCTGCTCGAAAGACTTGCCTTCAAACTGACCGCGAAACCACTTCTGCTCGATCTCCCCGCCAAGCCCCGGGTCTTCCTCATGTTCGAGCACTTCAAAGCCGAGCATCGAATAATCTGCCGCCAAAGCCATCTTGACACGAATAAATGTCTTAAACCCGGGATAACGCCCGTCTAAAATATATGCCGTGCGTTTGCCCCCGTTCATCACAATGATGAACTGATCTGCAAAACGCGATTCGACATCACTGCCCACTGCATCCTGTACAACCGAATTGCGTTCCCCCTCATTTCTGAGCTTTGACGCATCCGCATCCAGCGCAATCTGCCGAACAAATGCCCCCGAAAGATCAACTTCCACAAGGCTGTAGTTGCTTTCCACCGGCACGAGATACGCGACAGTCTGCGTCTCCCCAGCCGTCAGAATATAGCGGTAAACCGTATGCAATGACATCGTCTTGGGCGCAGGATTCTTCTTGTCATACCCCAAAATAGAATACATCACGCGCTCATCGCGTATCTGCTCATTCTTTTCCTTCGCATCATGCGTCAGCACGAATGCCAGGCCCATGATAATGCCAGCCAGCAGGCATGTCACAGTCAGGCGGATCACGATGCTGGAGATGTCTTTCAATGCAGACTTTTTCATCAGATATCCCCCTTCGATTCCGCCTTATCCGCCACCTGAACATCAGAAGGCTTCTCTTCCGCAGGCTTTGCCGCGTCAGATTTATCTGCGGCATTGTCTCCGACTGGCTTTGCCGCGTCAGATTTATCTGCGGCTTTGTCTTCGGCTGGCTTTGCCGCGTCAGATTTGTTTTCTGCCTTATTTTCCAGCTTCTTTTCTTCAGGCTTTGCCTCAGGTGCTGGCGAAAAACGCTGTCGTTTAAACATATCGTCCAGAACCGTGCTGAGCGGATTCATCAGAAGAATCGCATAGCAGACGCCCTCAGGATATCCGCCTTTGAGGCGGATCAGAACCGTGATCGCCCCGATCGCCATCCCAAAGATGAGCTGTGACATCTTGTTTGAAGGCGATGTCACATAATCCGTGGCCATAAAGAATGCGCCCAAAATCGCGCCGCCAGAGAGCACAGCCGCCAGCGGATCCCCTGTAAACAGCGCATCGCCGCCAAACATCCAGGTCAGAAGCGCAATCGTCCCCAGCATCGCCACAGGGATATGCCAGGTGATATACTTCTTAAAGATCAAAAACAGACCGCCCAAGAGCAGCAGAAGTCCGGACGTCTCCCCGATACAGCCAGGCTTATAGCCCACAAAAAAACTGCCATAAAGCCCTGCGCCATCCCCAAATGCCTGATGAAATGCCGCCAGGCCATGCTCGCTGAGCGTCCCCAGCGGCGTCGCGGAAGTCACTGCATCCGCAACGGGCATCCCGTTCAAAGACGCGATCCATTGCCCCGCAATGCCCAGATCTACAAGCGGCGTCGGCATAATCCACGCCGTCGTCATTGCCACCGGGAACGACACCATCAAAAACGCGCGAGCCAGCAATGCCGGATTGAATATATTATACCCCAGGCCGCCCATCAGCTGCTTGCCGATGAACATCGCCATCACGGCTCCGACTGCCGGAAGCGCCAGCGACACGCCTGGCGGAAGCACATACGCGAGCAAAATGCCCGTCAACACCGCGCTGCCGTCCTTGATGCGCACAGGGCGTTTCATCAGCTTCTGGCAGAGCGCCTCCACGCCGACACAGCTCGCGACTGAAATCGCCACCAGCGCGAGCGCGCGCCAGCCAAACAGCACGGTCGAAAGCACCAGAACGGGCATCAGGCAAGCGATGACCGTCCACATGATTTTCGGCACGGACTCACGATTGCGGATATGCGGAGATATCGATACAGTTAATTCACTCATCTTCTTATCTGCTGCTTTGCAAGACGTATCATCTGAACAAGCGGGCGCTTGGCCGGGCACATGAACGCGCACGAGCCGCACTCAAAGCAGTCCTTCACGCCAAAACGCTCAGTCTCTTTGCCTTTGCCCGCCTCTACATAGAGCGCGATTTCTTTGGGCTCCAGCCCCATCGGGCAGGCATCCAGGCACCAGCCGCAGCGCACGCACGGCCCCCCTTCGCTCAGATCCACTTCATCTTCAGTCAGAAACAGTATCCCGGATGTCGTCTTCGTCGTAGGGGTCGAAAGATCGGAAGTCGCAAACCCCATCATCGGGCCACCCAAGATGACTTTCTTCAGGTTCTCTGTCGTGCCCCCAAGATATTCGACGATATCAGATATCCGCGTCCCCACACGGACCAACAGATTGGCAGGCCGCTTGATGCCTAGCCCGGACACCGTCACGACGCGCTCATACATCGGCTTGCGAAGCACCACAGCCTCATAGACCGCATTCGCAGTCGCCACATTCTGCACAACCACCCCGACAGACGCAGGCAACGCCCCCGATGCAATGCGACGCTTCGTCAGCGCATAAATCAGCTGCTTTTCACCGCCCTGCGGATATTTCGTCTTCAGCGGGCAGATCGCGATGCCCTCCGCGCCCCTGGCTGCTTCAGACATCTTCTCGATCGCATCCGGCTTGTTGTCCTCAATGCCGACAAGCGCCTTCTTCACGCCGAGTATCTTCATTAATATACGGATGCCCTCGATGACTTCCGCCGTGCGTTCCAGCATCAGGCGATGATCTGCCGTCAGATATGGCTCGCATTCGGCGCCGTTGATCACGAGCTCGGTGATCGTCATGCCAGGTGGCGGCGTCAGCTTCGCATGCGTCGGAAATCCCGCGCCGCCCGCGCCGACAATCCCGGCATCCTTCACAAGCCCCAAAAGCGCTTTCCCGTCCAGATCCGCCCACGCGTGCTTCTCGTATGTGACGCGCGCGGCCTCCCTGTCCGTCTCAATGATCACAGCCGGCGCCATGATCCTCAATGGATGACCGGCATTCCCGATATTCTTGACTTTTCCGGCACATGAACTGTGCACCGGCGCACCAAGCCCCTTCGTCACCTCCCCGATGACCTGGCCTTCCGTCACCACATCGCCTTTCTTGACGACAGATGCCGCCGGCGCGCCGATATGCTGCCCAAGAAGTATCGCAAGCTCCGCAGGCAGCGGCATCTCCTCGATCGCGCAACCTTCGCTCAGATCCTTATGCTCCGGAGGATGCACGCCGCCTTTCTTAAATGTGAACAACTGACTCAGTCTTCCCATGACCATCCTCTTTCAGGCGATCAATCCTCGTCCTCATCATTCTTGAGGACTGCGAGAAATGCCTTCTGCGGGATCTCGACCTCTCCGATCTGCATCATGCGCTTCTTGCCCGCTTTCTGCTTCTCCAGAAGCTTCCGCTTTCGCGTAATATCACCGCCATAACATTTCGCAAGCACATCCTTGCGCACCGGATTCACTGTCTCGCGCGCGATGATCGTCCCACCGATCGCCCCCTGGATGGGAATCTTGAACTGATGGCGAGCAATCGTTTCGGAAAGGCGCTTGCAGATGATGCGCGCGCGCTCCACCGCGCGGTCTTCGTGCACAAGCACGCTCAGCGCATCCACAGGCTCATGATTCACCAATATCGACAGCTTCACGAGCTTCGAACGGCGGTATTCCAAAAAATCATAGTCAAACGACGCATACCCTTTCGACACCGTCTTCAGCTTGTCATAAAAATCGAACAGAATCTCGCTCAGCGGCAGCTCGAACTTCAATTCCACTCTTCGGGAATCGATATATCCCATGTTCGACTGAATGCCTCTCCGCGAGATGCACAGATTGATCACCGCGCCCACAAATTCCTTCGGCACCATAAAGCTCGCAATGATATACGGCTCTTCCGCATAATCGATGTTCGACGGGTCCGGATATTTTATCGGATTGTCAACCTCGACACACTCCCCATTGCGCATGTACACCTTGTACTCGACGCTCGGCGCAGTCAGGATGATGCTCTGGTCGTACTCTCGCTCCAGCCGTTCCTCCGTGATCTCCAGATGCAGCAGCCCCAGGAAGCCGCAGCGGAACCCCTGCCCGAGCACCGACGACGAATCACGCGTATACACAAGCGACGCATCGTTGAGCTTCAGGCGCTCCATCGAATCCGCAAGCTCCGGAAAATCATCCGTGCTCAGCGGATAAATCGAGCTGAACACCACCGGCTTCACTTCCTTAAACCCGGCAAGCATCTCGCTGCAGCCGTTCTCCTCGAGCGTCACCGTGTCGCCCACGCGCGCCTCCGAAATCGTCTTCATCCCCGTGATGATATAGCCGACTTCGCCGGCAGAAAGCGCCTGACGCGGCACCTGCTTGAGCTGCATCACGCCGAGCTCCTCGATCTTATAAACCGCGTTCGTCGACATCAGCTTCACGCGGTCGCCAGTCTTCAGCGTCCCGTTGAACACGCGCACATAAACAATGACACCGCGATACGGGTCATACAGCGAGTCAAAAATCAGAGCCTGCAACGGCGCTTTCGGGTCGCCTTTCGGCGCAGGAATCCGCTCCGCTATCGCCGCAAGCGCCTCATCGATCCCGACGCCCGTCTTCGCGCTCGTATGAAGCGCATCCAGCGGATCCAGACCCAGCTCGTTCTCGATCTGCTCGTTGCACATGTCGATATCTGCCGCAGGCAGATCGATCTTATTGATCACTGGGATGATCTCAAGGTCGTGCTCCATCGCCATATAAAGATTGGCCACCGTCTGCGCCTCAACCCCCTGGCTGGCATCCACAAGCAAAAGCGCGCCTTCGCAGGACGCCAGCGAACGCGACACCTCATAGCTGAAGTCCACATGGCCCGGGGTGTCGATCAGATTGAAAATCATCTCCTCCCCATTCTTGTCCGTGTACGGCAGACAAACCGTCTGGCTCTTGATCGTGATGCCGCGCTCGCGCTCCAGATCCATCGTATCAAGCATCTGGTTGCGGAACTCTCGCTCAGGAATCTTGAGCGTCTTCTGAATCAGGCGGTCGGCAAGCGTCGATTTGCCATGGTCGATATGTGCGATGATGCAAAAATTGCGGATATTCTTCATGTTTCTCCAGATCACGTGACAAGGGATCAAATCCCACAAAATCCGCGGCTTTCTATCGAATCTCGCAATTTTTAGCAACCTTATTGAACGGCGTCCTATCGCGCATGCGCGCGATACGGACGACTTCGCGCGGGCTATCGGCTCAACGCCGATACGCCCGCGCTTTTTTTGGGCTATGTTCAACACCTTGGATACGGCACTCGCCCGATGTTTTGGGCTGCCCTTTTCCCGGGGGCACGATACGGCATGCGCCCGATGTTTTGGGGCTGCCCATTTCCCGGGGTTGCACGATACGGCACGCGCCCGATGTTTTGGCATTACCAAGTTCCCGGGGTTGCACCCTCCGGGTTTACCCCGGGCTAATTTCAATCGCCCCGTCGGGGCGATTGGTATGCTATCAGTTCAGGTTTGATGCCATATCTCATGGCTACGCCGGCAGAAAGGGATGCGTCTACTGGACGTCATTTCCCTCTTCTACAGTATTGGAATTCGCGGTGGCATTCGCCGCTTTCGTCCGCTTGCTCTTGAGGATGATCTGCTGTTTCGCGATCAGTTCGTTCACATGCGAGGCAAAGCGCTTGATATCCGCCTCGGGTGACACGACGAGAAGCGCGTTCACCATGCTGATCATATCCCGGTAAGCGCGGATGGCATTCAAACGGGCAGTCTTTGTCGCACCGGTGACCTTCGTGGCCTTGTCCTGAACGCGAAGCGAATACATCTGGATAAAACTCGAACATTTGTCATCCAGATCTTTGATCCATTCCACGACATCCGCTTTCACGAGCAGCTCTTCCGGAATCGCTTTCAGCTCCGCAAGCAGTCTCTCCAGAATGCCGTATTCCGTCGCATAAGAAAGCGCGGTCGGATTCTCATACTGCGAGAAAACCTTGAACACTTTGATTGCAGCATCACGCTTTTCCGGGTTCGGATGCGATGTCATCGCCTTCAAAAAGCCGTTCAACGACCACCATGCCAGGTCCGCATCCCTGTCAGCATCAGACAACTCTTTGGATGAAAATGCGGCGTCTCCCCCTCTGAGCGCTTCATCAAACGCCCTCAGGGCATCCACAAATTCTTTGGTATAGTCAGGGGACACACTGAACGTATCCTCGATCTGATGCGCGACATCATTCATGAACCCATAGATGTCATTGTTGGTCAGAGCAGACAGATTAATTGCAACTACCATCTCGGCCATATCTTTTCTCCTTCAGTTTTTATGCTTTCAACGTGAAAACATGAGGGTGTAAGAAAATCTGTGTAAACCTCCACTCGCATGCTGTATGGTTAGGGAGGATGTAAAAAAATCAGTGTTCCCCCGTCCCCCATGCGTGGATATAAAATGTGGTATCAAACCCGAACTCATGGCCATCCAATCGCCCTGAAAGGGCGATTGAAATTCACCCGGGGTAAGCCTGAAAGGCGCAACCCCGGCTCCTACAAAAATAAATCTCCCATCTTCCCCACTCCCCAATCTGCGCATTCTAAATCCTGCGCAAGCGAGACGCCCGATGCCCCAGAAAAGCTATCATCAAACAAGCGAAAATCATGACCGGCAGACCGGGATGTTTTTGAAGCGGCGTTGCGGCGCACGCGCTGTCTGCTGCCGGAGCTTCATTCATTTCGTATGGCGGTTTGGTGAAATAATAGTCTGAGAATTTGCACTGCTGACCGCTCGGCGGATAGATCGCACGGATCGCGAGGATATCATCATAAGCAAGCGTGCGAAGGCCTGTTTCACCGGTCGAGGAATAGGGAAACATCGTGGCCTCGACATTGTCTGAATGCGCAAGCCCGAAGACATGTCCCAATTCATGCGTCAGCGTATTCTGATAATCCACGACATCTTTGCCGTCTTTTTCATAGATGCCGTAGGGCCAGTATTTTGTATTCACTTCGATATCCGCATCATAAATCAAGCCGGTGGAATTCTGATAAGTCACAGATGTGAGCGCCATAATCGAGCGCGATTCGTTCCAGTTATCATCCCTGAATACGATGATATTTGTATTATCTTTTATATATGGATTATATCCGATGCGATCTTCATTTGTGAGCCCTGCAAGATGCAATGACAAGGCAGAATCATTCGGGCGGTTCCATGTCTCGATGGCAGTTTTGGTAATATATTGCAGCTGAGCAAAATTTATATATTTGGTGCCTTTTTCATTGAGATGGAATGTGATGCATGGATTTGGCCAATAAGTCGGCAAAGGCTTGTTGTTGCCGAGGCACGGATCATTAATCTCCCCACATGTATAAGTCTGCACCCAGGCGAATGCAGACGCAGGGATCAGAAGCGCGAGCGCGAACGTCAGAAAAAAGCGTATCATCTGGAGTGCTCCATTTCGAGGCGTATCGCGTCTTTGAGCGAACGCAGGTCAGGACTGGCATCGAATGACGAGCCGGGCACACGGAAATGCCGCACAGCAGTTCTGGGATATTTCATATCCATGCGCGACATGGGGACCGGCACGATGCGGAACGCGCCTTGTTCGAGGCCAAGCACCATCAGCCTGTCCTCATAACGCCCGATTTTTTCCAGAAAGACGACGACCTCGCTGCCTTCTGCGGCCTTGAACTCCCCGGGAAACACCTGTGTCGTGTCATCGAGCCTGCCGCCGCGCGTATAGAAAACGATTGTCTCGGTGTCGTCGCAAGATTTGAGGCATTCGCGGACCTGCGCCGTGACGCGCGTCAGTATCGTGTTTTCGTCAAACCTGAACGGCTCTGCAGAAAGGATCGTGACATGCGCGATGGCATCCGAAAACTGGACGAGCTGCGAATCCGTGAGCGTCGCCACGCTCGTGGCATGCGCGTTAAGCGGGAACAGCAGGACAGCGGTGAATACGAGAAGCAGGGAAAGCAGAAAAGAACGCATACTTGGCCTCCGTGGTCAAAAACTGGCATTGGGGATTATAGCGCGTTAAATTGAGATGTGTCTGTTTTTTAGACGGATTTAAAGGAAGCGCAATGAAAAAAATTATCGTGATTGTGGGGATGATCCTATCCGTGAGCGCCTGTGCGACGACACGTCAGGCGAAAGAGATGAGCGCCGCAGAAGAAGCGCGCTATGCCGCTGCCATCGAAGACGCCGAAGTCCGCGCCCCCTCCCCGGTCGCAGAGGGCGATGTGTTCGTCGTCACCACCGGAGAGAGCGCAGAAGAAGCGCTGGCGCAGATCCAAGGGGTGCCCGCTGTTTCCAGGCGTTTCAAGGTATCGCGCGCAGACTATGACGCTTTTTTTGCGCAGAGCCCGGCAGTCGTCCTGGCCCGGATGCAGCTTGAACCGATCACGGACGGCGGCGTGCTTTTGGGATACAGAGTCCGCGAGCTCAAGCGCTTTGCAGGCGTCGACCTCCAAAAAGGTGACATCATCATCGGCATTGACGGAGAGATGCCGCGCACGCCAGATGCGTATTTCGAGCGCTGGGAAAAAGCGAAATCGGGCACTGGCTGCACCGTCAACGTGCAGAGGGATCTGGAGCGCTTTGAGCTAGTCTGGGAAGCGGAATAGCCGGCCTGTTTCACACGGCCGGCTATCAGCCCTATGGCTTCGCCATACGGGCTTTGGGCGCGCCTGTTTCACACGTCGCGCCTTTTTCTCGTCATGCGCGCGGCAAGCGCGGCAAGCGCGCAGAACAGAAGCATCATCGGTGCGGGCACGTGCCTGCCTGCGAGCGTAGCGCGACAGCCGCCGCTTCGCAATTCCAAAGTGGCAGACTGCGCCATGTCGCCGTCCGATGCCTCCGCACTGCACGGGCAAGTCAGGCCGCAACCAGTTGTCTCTCCGCACGCTTTGTCCTGGCAATCCGTGATATCGACTGAAAAATCGTCGAGATAGCATTTGCACTGGCCAGTCGATTCATCGCAGGTCATGTGTTTCGGGCATTCCCCGCAGGGATTGCCGCAACTGTCCGAGCCGCAGAGCCGCCCTTCGCATGAATCGATGCATTCGCACTGAAACGTCGTCTCGCTGCAGACCTGATTGGGGGCGCAAGCGCCGCAAGTGCCGCCGCAGCCGTCAGACCCGCAGGCGCGCACCTGCTTGCCGTCTTCATCAAAACACTTGGGCGTGCAGTTTTTGGTGTTCGCATTCAGAGAAAGATCGACGCACTGATAGTTCTGGCAGGATTCCGAGCGTTTGCTGCAAAGGCTTTCGCCCCCCGGGCTGACAAGCGCGCCACAGCCATTGTCGCCGCACATCTTCGGCTGATTGTCCGAGCCGGGGATGATATCGGTCGGCAAGCACGTGCAGATGCCGTTTTCGCAGACCGCCTGCATGCCGCATTCGCCGCATTCGCCGCCGCATCCGTCTGAGCCGCAAGATTTTTTGGCGCAATTGGGCACGCACGGGCAATATTCTGCGGCACTGAGCGACCTGAGGATATCAGTGGCTCTGCCAAATATCTCGAACGTGACGCGGTCAGTACACTGCAGCTGCGCCACTGTCCCGATGGCCTGCCCTTTTCGTATGAGCGCGCCAGGCTCGATATCGGGCGCAAGTATGCCCAGATGGCGGTATTCAAAAGTCTGCGTGTCGTGCTGCATGCGCACGACAGTGCCTGTGTCCGCACACTGATCTGTGCCGCAGGCATCAAGGGCACAGAGCGTTGCCGGCGTAATGGTGAGTATCTTTCCATCGGTAATGGCGCGCACGGTCGTGCCTGCCTGACAGTCGAAGAGACGGCGCTGCTCAGCTTCGACAAAGTCGTTGTCGCCGCACGAAGAGGGCACCGGCTTGCACACATCCGGCGCAGCAAGCGCCGCAGACGAAACAAGCACGCATGGCAGGAACAAAACTAGGGGGGCGAAGCGGTTGAGCATGGCAGGGTTCCGAAGTGTCGGCGCGAAGCGATTATAAAAAAAGCGGCCTAAGCCGCTTCGTAAAGATCATTAACCTGCTTTGCCAGGAAGCCACTCGCAGTAACCTTCTTTCCATTCGCCGGTCTTGGGATCCTGTTTCGGGGGAACCCACTGGCGATCGACTGAACATTTACCGGTTTCTGTTGTGCTCGGCGCCCAGGATTTGCAGCCAGTCAGGCCACAAGTCATGCCCAACATCACGAGCAGTGCAAGGACAACACCTTTTTTCATTTTTGCCTCCATCAGGTCTATTCTAAACTGTCGTCATAGGCGACATGAAATCACACAGCATGCATCGAGAGCATCGATGAATGAGATGACATTTTGCCCTTCGCTCAGGACAAAATGCAATAGGACATCTGTTTACTTCAAAATGCAGAGATATTCAAGAAATTGGTTTGTCTGTATTCAACAACGGCCGCCAGGCAGCTTACATCAAGCCGCCGCATTCGTCGAGCCGCGCCAGATCAGCCAGACATGCGCGATGAGTCTCCCAGTTTTCCGCGACCTTCATGTTGTCTCGCAAGCGGAAATGCCCGCGAGACATCGCGAGAAAACTCAGCCTCAGCGCGACCGATTTCTTCTGCCATCCCTGTTTCTGTCTCGTCTGCCCCCGCGATCGCCGTCTCTTCTGTCTCTGCCGCGCGAATCCCTGCGGTTTCCATCCCGTCTGCCGCCGTCTCTTCTGTCTCTGCGCGCATCGCCTCTGCGTTCGCCTCTGAACTCGCGCCTTCTGTCGCCGTCGTCCTCAGTTTTAGGCGGCGTGCCCATGGGGCAGGCGGCCCCGAGATCTGCGAGCGCACTCGCCCAGTGAAGCGGCGCTCTCATCGCGGCGATGAACGAAGCCTGATCGTGGATCTTGTCCGCAAAGAGCGTGGCGCAATGCCCAATCAGCTCGATGTCGCCAAGCGTGCTCGAACCAGCACATGCAGGAAGGCCCGTGACCTGCTGCGCCTCGATGCTGAGCTCGTTATCGATGCGGCGGCGATAGGGGGCAAGCGTGTCAATCGCATCAAAGCCTCGGCCTTTCGAGTCTCTTGCGCTGTAGACGCGGTCCTTGAGGCCTTCGCCCTTGTTATAGATGTCGCGGGCAATGACAATGCCGCCACGGTCGTGGAAATAGTCGAGGACATCCTCGAGAACCGGCGTCTCCCCGAGCGTTCTCCAGCCTTCGGCAACAAATTCATCATCAATCGCCGCCGGAAATGCCGTGACTTTCCCGGAAGACGTTTCAAGCTCGACGCCGATGGCGACAAAGAAGTTCTCGCGCGCAGCGATATCTGCGTATTCACGCGCCCTGCGGGAGGATGCGCGGTCTGTGACGGCAATGCCGTCGAGATGGGCTGCTCTGGCCGCATTGATCAGAGCTTCAAGACTGAATGCACCATTCGGGCTGGCATGCGTATATGTAAAAATATCAATGATCATGAGCGCTCCTAAAGCGTTTCAGAAAATCCCCGCAAAGGGGAAAAAACAAAGCCGCCATATGATAACACACATTGGTATTTTTAGCACTTGATTTACGCGCATCAGAACATGAAGCGCGCAAAAAAAGACGTTCCGCAGAACGTCTCAAGCCGCGTATCGGCAAAGCCGATAGCGGCGCTTGTGCGATGCGTATGCGCGCCATGCGCGGATAGCATCGCACGGCAAGCGTATTTTGCCGAGCCGCCAAGCGGCGCGGCAAAAAAGCGCGCCGCACACTATTCGATGAGCGTGATCTTGACGTAGCCGTTGCCCTTGTGACCTGTCTCATTCGCAGAGCCTGCCGTGTTCGGGAACGATGCGTTGCCTGCGGTCGTGAACGCGCTCGTCAGGTAGTAAGCGCTCGATTTGAGCTGATAGCTCGCGGGAACGCTTCCGACCGTGCTGGAAGTGAGCACGAAGCCAGAGCCGCCGCCGCCGCCCGTGTTGCCGTCACCGCCAGCAGTATAGCCGCCATACCAGCCGCCACCGCCGCCGCCGATATCATAGTTGCCGCCGTATGTGGCGCCTTGCCCAAAGGCATAACCGGATGACTGCCTGCCCGGCGCGACGGCGTTCGCCGCACCGTTCGCGCGCCCATAACCGCCATCCGAACCGCCGCCGAAACCGCCGGAGCCGTCATCGCCGCCGCCAATGCCTTCGCCGGTCGCATTGTCAGCGCCGCCGCCGCCGCCAGCGACGATCACGCGATGGTTGAGCGTGTCGGAGATCAGACGGATATCGGATGCGCCGCCGCCGCCATAACCGCGCGAACCATTGCTGTGTGCCGTGCCGCCACCGCCGCCGTTGCAGCCCTTGCCCTTGGCGCTCGCGCCGACATACCCATAGGTGCCGATCGAACCGGCCGTGCCGTAGTGCATATAGACCGTCGTTCTGGACGTGAGCGTCAGAATGCCTTCCGCATAACCGCCAAGACCGCCGTGCGAACCGACGCTCTGGTTGTTGTTATAGCCATCGCCGCCGGAAGCGCCCCAGACCTGCAGCTTGTAACGCCCGGGCAGAAGCGTCGCGGATGAGCTGCAGTTCGCAACCTCCCCAGACGCATTTGTGCCGCCTGTGACTGTCTCGACGTATTTATATTTGATGTTCGCAGCTGCCGTCTTGCCATTGTACGCATTGGTGCTCGTGGCTTTGCCAGTGAGCGTGCCATAAGTCCAGGCATTGGCCGCATTCGCTGCGACCGCCTTGACTGTTGTCGTCTGTGCGGTCTTCCAGTTGGCAGGCGTGAATGTGAATGTCGATGTGCCAAGCGTAAAGACATTCGAATTGGACGTGACTGTCACCGTGACATTCGAGGCCGGCTCCATGCCCAGCGCGACGCGAAGCGTCGTCTGGGTAACTGAGGGATTGAGCAGAGAAGCGTCAACAGTGACTGTGATTCCCGGGGAATCGTTGTCAGTGATCGTGGCCGCCACCGACTGCTTGAGACCGTTGAATATCGCATCGGATGATGTGCTGCTGAGCGAGACCACTGCACTGCGCTGGCCGTTGAGGTCGGCGATCTGGTTGTCAACACCTGTTGCCGTGACGGTCTGCGGAGTGTTCCAGTTGGAGGGCGTGAACGTCAGCGTGGCCGGGGAAACCGTGAGCGCGCCAGTGTTGTTCGAGACAACGCTGATCGTGACATTTTCTTTTTCGGGCTGCGCGGCCAGCTTGACCGTGAACGTGTCTTTGCCGGCGTTTTCTGCGACTGTGACCGTATTCTTGCTCAGGACAATCGCCGCTGTGTCGTCGTCTTCGGTCGTGACCGTCCAGGCCGCCAGCGAGAGGCCCTTGTAATTCGCGTCATTCGTGTCTGACACCGCGAGCGTGATCGTCGACTTCTGAGGCCCGTCCACAAGGTTGTCATCGACGCCTTTGACCGTGACTTTCTGCAGGGCATCCCACTTCTCGGGCGCGATCGTAATAGATGCGGGGGAGACGATCGTCTCAGAAGCATCGCTCGTCGTGACCTTGATTGTCACAGGCGCGGAAGGCTTGGACTTGAGCGAGAACTGATAATCGATAGATGTGCCGCTCTCGCTGACAGTCGAAGAAGCCGCGACCGGAAGGATATAGCCTGCCGTATCCGTATTCTTGTTCACGCCGCTGACGACTTTCGTGAAATTGTAATCCTTATCCTCCGAGCTGAACGTGAGCGTGATCTCAAAAGGCTCATCGGGATCGATGATGTTGTCGGCCACGCCAGTGACAGTGATTTCCTGCGCGGCGTTCCAGTTGTCTTTGGAAATCGTCAGTTCGGATTTGCTGAGCGTGACTTCGTCGGCATTCTTGGTGACCGCGAGCGTGACCTTGACATCCGCGCTCGGCTTCGTAGTGAGCCCGAACGTGAAGTTTGCGGATGTGGGCGCTTCAGAAGTCTGGATCTCTGCCGCAGAGAGGTTCGCGCCCGGAGAATCATTGTCGCCGTTCGTCACTTTGATGGCCGGAATCTCGAAACCGTTATAATTGGCATCCTCAGAGGTGACTGCAAACGAAATCTCATAAGTGCTGTCGGGATCGTGCTTGTCGTCATCGACACCTTTGAGCACGACTTCGAGCGGTTTGTCCCAATCTTCGGGCTGAATCGTGATTTCCGCGCCATCTATGCCGCCAACCGAGGAGACAATGCCTTCTGCCGGATCGGACGATGTGAGCTTGATCGTGACAGGCGCTGACGGCTTTGAGGCGAACGCCAGGCTGAAGCTCGCGGTGCTTCCGCTTTCGTTCGTCATAAGATTTTCGGCATTGGCCGCCTTGATCTCAGCTTTGTCGATATCGAGATTTTTGAACGTATCGGTCGTATAGGTCAGACCATCGAACTCCGGTTCCTCGCTGTGCGTGGTGATCTTGACCTGATAGTCCTGGTCGCCGTCGACGATGTGATCGGCAATGCCTGTGAGCACGATGTACTGCGGATTCTGCCAGTTCTCGGCTGTAATCTTGAGCGCATCGCAGTTGGTGACGACTTCGTCATCCACGCCATCGGCAGTGATGACATCGCAAGTGAGCGAGATTTCGGAAGCCGGCTCGTTGTTGAGCACGAGCTCGATCGTGAGCGTCTTGCCAGCTTCGTCCGTGGTGTTGTCATCGATGCTTTCACTGTCGATCTTCGGAGGAACATCAAATGCGCACGAGCCGTCTTCGATGCAGATTTTGCCCTGGGTGCACGGATCCTTGCCGACGCAGGCGTCAAAGATGCAGTCGCCCTTTGAGCAAGTCTGGCCATCCGGACAGGCATGTTCGTCGAGCGGAAGGCATTCATCATCATAGCACTGCCCCTCGGAACAGGAACGCCCGGCATCGCAGACGACGCCGATGCATTTGGTCTCCAGGCATTCCCCCTTGTGACATTCCCAGCCTTCGTCGCAGGCCATCGGCACGCCCTCGTTGACACAGCCGTCATCGACGCAATCACCGGCAATGCACATCTGGTTTTCAGGGCACACTTTTTCGACCTTGTGATCGCCCTCGAGCGCGTCCTCGGTGCAGAGCGTCTCAATGCACTGCCCCAGCGGCGCCGTCACTGTCGCCGCGCAAGTCTGATTGTCGTTGCACGTGATGTCCTCACAGATCTTGCGGTCTCGGCAAGTGCCGTTGTCGCATTTCTGGCCGTCGATCGGACATGTAACCGTCCGGCATGGATCGATAGGCTCGCAGTGCGAACCGTCCACGCATTCCTCCGTAGAAAGGTCGCATGACGAGACGCCGCAGATCGAAGCCGTCGGCGTGCAGACATCCCCAAAACAAGTCTCGTCCTCCCCGCAGAGCACCGTGCCGCTCGCGCACAGCTTTGCAGGATCGACGCATGCCAGATTGAAACACACCTCGTCGTTAGAGCAGATCGCATCGCCGCATTTCGGCACCTCCGGCTCGTCATCCGGCATCTTGCATTCGCCATCGATGCATGTCTTGCCGTCCTTGCACACTTCCTTGCCGCCGCACAGATCCGATATCTCCACACAGCTGTTTTCAATGCATTTCTGGGTATCCGTGCAGGCCGTCTCCCCACAGACCTTGTCGAGATCGACACAGCTGTTCTCCACGCATTTCTGCGCATCCGTGCATGCAATCTCCCCGCATACCTTGTCGAGATCGACACACTGGTTGTTCAGACACGTCTGAGTGCCCTCGCATGCATCGCATGCAGAACTCGGCTTATGGTGATTGCCGGCCGAATCATCGCTGCATGCAGACACGCCGCAGAGCGACAGCACCGACAGCACAGCCACATAACGGCTCAGGTTTTGACGCTTCATACTTTCCTCCTTTATTTAAAGATACGAAAAACGACAGTTTTGAATAATAGCGTGACAAGACGTTTTAGGAAAGAAAGTTTTGTTTTTTTTAATCTTTGGAAGGGGGAAGACTCCCCCTGCGCGGCTATTTCGCGAAATATCGCGAAATACGCCGCTACCCCCTCGACAAATCATATCTGGATTCGCCCTCCCAGGGGCTTGAGATCATTACTCAGGCTCTGTTCAACAAGCGTGGACATGGCTCCCAAATGCCATCGGCAATCGAGCATCGACAGTCTCTCCGCATAAAAGCTATTGCCTTTATCATGCGCACCACAGCCAACGTTCTATTGCCTGCTGCCCTATATTTCATAGCCACAGACGTTGAACACAGCCATGATTTATACGCGTTCAAAGACGATCGAGCACCATTCGCCCTTGGTGACATGCGAGAGCTTTTTCATGGGGATGCCTTCAAGGAAAGCTTCCTCGACATCTTCGCGCTCTTCGCAGAGAATGCCCGAAAGAACAAGCTTTGCGCCGATTTTGCAGGCATTTTTCATATCTTCCTTGAGCGCCTTGAGCACGGATGAGATGATATTTGCGACAACGAGATCATATTTTTCCTCGATGTCCCAGATGTCCGTATCGTCAAAGATGCACGGGACCTGGTTCGCTTCGCCGTTCTCACGGCTGACATCGATACATATCGGGTCGTTGTCGACACCGCGCACATTTTCGATACCGCAAAGGCTTCCGGCGATGGAAAGCACGCCTGAGCCGCAGCCGACGTCGAGCATGCTGTGCACGCTGCCGTCCGCAGAAAGCCGGTCAATGGCCTGGATGCAGAGCTGCGTCGTCTCGTGAAGCCCCGTGCCGAAAGCCATTCCCGGCTCGATTACGATCACCTTGACGCCTGCGGGCGCAGCAAATTCCGACCACGGCGTGCGCACCGCGATGCGCTCAGAAACCTGGGCCGGCTTGAAAAAAGCTTTCCACCCGTCCTTCCACGACTGATCCGTGAATGCCTCCAGGGATGTCGTCAGGTCAATCTTTGCACCGCGAGCCATCTGCTCAACTGCCGCGCGGACTTCGGCGGCCTCGACAGCCTGGCTGTTCTCGAAATAGCACATCAGCCGCTTCTGGTCCGGCGCAAGCTCTTTGCCGTCAAGCGTCGTCGAATCCTGCTCGTTGATCGTCGCGGCACCATAGGCGTAAAGCGCGCCGTAAAGGTCCTGCTCGAAAAAATACAGGTCATAATGCGCCTCATCCGGAGCGGGATAAGTTATGGAAAGTCGAATCCAAGATTCATCACTCATGGGAAAACCTTTGATTGCAGCGCTTGTGAAGAACCGGAGGCAGCTGCAGTGACGGCCGGTCTTTAAAAAATATCCCTGAAAACACCCGCTCAAAGCGCGGTCACAATCTCTTCAAATGTCTCCAAGAAAGCGTCAAGACACGCCTTCGGCGTGACGAGCGGCGGAGACAACGAGACAACCTGCGACCAGGGCCCGCTCGGCAGCAGCAAGATGCCCCGGTCGCGCATGAGATCGACGATCTTGAGCGCGAGATCTGTACGTGGGGAGCCATCGGGATCAGCGAACTCTATGCCGATCATGAGCCCCTTGCCACGCACGTCAAAAATGATATCAGGCCTTTTCTGCGCAATCTTGCGAAGCGCCTCAATCAGATAGCCGCCCATCTGCGCGGCGCGTTCCGGCAAACTGTCGCGGACGAGTATCTCCATGGCCTTGAGCGCGACGGCGCACCCCATCGGGTTGCCGAGAAACGTGCTGGTATGTATGGCTTCCGTGGTGTTGAGCGGCCAGTGCTTGAGCACTTCAGGTGTCGCGATGGCCGCAGAAAGCGGAAAACCGCCGGTCATGGCCTTGCCGAGACACATAATGTCGGGCACGACATCTTCATGGCAGCAGGCGAACATGGCGCCTGTGCGCCCGAACCCGGTATAAATCTCATCCAGGATGAGAAGCACGCCGTTCTGCGTGCAGATCTCGCGCAATTCCCTGAGCCACCCTTTAGGCGGGACGACATCGCCCCCGCGCCCCTGTATCGGCTCCGCAATCACAGCGGCGACATCGCCGCATCCGGCTGCCGGCGCCTTGAGCAAGCGTTCGAGATGATGCAGGCATGCAAAGCCGCAGGTCTCGGGCTTGCCCCCAAAGGCGCAGCGCGCGCAGTTCGCATACGGCACATAAGTCGTATCCGCGCATATCCGCTGCCTGAATGGCTCCTTAAACGCTTCGCTGTGCGCGGTCAGTGACAGCGCGCCAAAACTCAGACCGTGGTAACACGACTCGAATGCGATGATCCGATGCCGCTTTGTCGCCATCTGCGCCATTTTGACTGCCGTCTCGACAGCTTCGGCACCCGACTGGCTCATCAGCGCCTGATTCAGGTTGCCCGGAGCGAGCTCAGCGAGTTTCTTGAGGCAGAGAATCTTCGTATCCGTGGGATACACGTCGCCCATGCCGTGCATGAGCTTACTCGCTTGCCCTGCGAGCGCCTCCACGAGCTCGTCGTTCGCATGCCCGTATGCCGCGACGGCAAAGCATGCGCCCATGTCGATATATGCCCTGCCCTCGACATCCCAGATGAACGCGCCCTTGCCATGCTCGAAGACAACCGGATCGCGCTCGATGCCATGTTCGCCCTCAAAGCGCGCCCGGCGAGCGGTCAGGCCGGCGCATTCGTGCGCCGCAAGCTCCGTGACGAGTGCCGTTTCACGCGATGGCGCACCATATCCAGACGCTTCATAGGACTTTCTGTTCGCCCTGATCTCAGAGATCAGGGCTGCGGCCGCTTCGTTCGTCATCTGTGCCATGGTCACGCCATCACAAAATTCGGGGATGATGTGATCCTGCCGTCGTTGCCGATGATCAGGCAGGCATACTGCGGATGTTTCGACGTAAATGCGACTGCCTCTTCCGGAGCCATCACGAACAGCGCGGTCGAAAGGATATCGGCCTCAAGCGCAGTCGGCGCGGTCACGGTCACAGACGCAGCCAGTTTGGGGCTTCTGCCGGTGTGCGCGTCAATGATGTGATGCGACAGCCTGTCTTCGCTGAAATAAACTTCGTAATTGCCGCTCGTCGACACGGCGCTCTGATGCATCGCGATATAACCGGGGTAATTGCCGCGTTTCTGCGGGTCCTGTATCGCAACGCGCCATGCCTTTCCCTTTGCCGGGCTTCCAGAAGTCCGTATCTCCCCGCCGGCATTGACCAAAAAATCCCGTATGCCGCGCGACGCGAGGATGCCGGCCGCACGGTCTGCGATGAATCCCGGCGCACAGCCGTCAAACGTAATCCCCATGCCCTCGGGGATTGCCAGCCGGCTGCCGTCAAACGCGAGCTTGTCGCTGCCGACATGCGCGAGCAAACCTTCGATCTCGCGGTCGCTCAGGCGCGCATTCGCCGCCAGCCTGTCCAGCACCGGCTTGACCGTGATGTCGAACGCGCCGCCCGTAGCGCGATAAAACTGCATGCATGACCCAAGCAGCGCGGCCATCGGCTCCGGCAGATTCTCAAGCCGCCCCTCAGCGTTGAGTTCCGCGACAGGCGACATATTCCCATATCGCGTCAGCATGCGCTCCATCTCGGAAACATCCGCAAACGCCGCAGCCACTGCATCTTCCGTCTCGTACTGCGCCGGCCCGAATGCCGTGATATCCACATGGGTGCCCAGCGCGCCGCGCGTCATCGAGACGCGATAAGCACCGTCATGGCGCAGCGACTCAAAGCGAGAAAGATTCGCAATCACGGCTCCGCCAGCCGCTGCAACGCCAGCCGCGCCAAGAAGTTTCAAAAAATTCCTTCTTTCCATTAGAAAATCCTATCTCTCCGAAGCGCTTCAGGCAGCCGTGCCGCGCTTTTCGGCGGACTTGCCCTCTTCTGCTGCTTTCTTCTTGATGTCTGCAAATATGTCGAATGTCTTGTCGTTGCTCAACGGGCGAAGAATCTTTCGCGGACACTTGGCAACGCACGCCTGCCCGCAGTCGCCCTCATAGCTCAGGCATTTGTGCGCGTCGATGTGGACGACGTTCTCGGCGACAGAAATCGCGCCGGCCGGGCACGACTTCACGCACATCTTGCACCCGATGCACCCAACCTCGCAGACGTCCTTGACTTCCTTCCCGAACCCCTTCGACGAGCAGGGCACATAGACTTTCGCGTTGGCCGGCATGACCTCGATGACCTGTTTGGGGCAAGTCTTCGCGCATTTGCCGCATCCGACGCATCTGTCGGCATGGATGAACGGCATGTGATCGCGCATCTCGATCGCCTTGAACGGACACGCCCGCGCACAATCGCCCATGCCGATGCACGCATACTGGCATTTGGAAGGCCCGCCATAAGCGATGTTGGCCGCCGCGCACGAATCGAACCCGATATAATAATGTTTGTGCGATACATGGCCATCCTGGCGGTCACAGCGCACGCGCGCGATCGCGTTCTCAACGGTCGCCATCTCCTTGCCTGTGATCTTCGCCACTTTGGCGCCCACCGCTTCTTTCCCCGGAAAGCACAGATTGGGCGGCACATCCGGGTTCTCGACGACCGCGCGCGCATACCCCTCGCATCCGGCATAGCCGCACCCGCCGCACTGCGCCTGCGGCAGGACTTCCATCACTTCCTCGACTTTCGGATTGCGTTCGACCGCAAACTTGTGCGCAGCAAGCGCCAGCCCGATCCCGAAAAATAGGCCGATCGAGCCTAATAATGCCAGCCCCGTCAGGGCGATCTGTATGAGTTCCGGTTGCATATTCTTGAAGCAGGCCTGTTCCCTGAAAACGTGCGGCCATTTCCGCACACAAAAACGCGCGGATACTAGTCCAAAAGACGCCGCTTTGTCACGTTTTGTTTTGGGCGCGGCTATCTGCGATACGCCGCGCATGGGCCGCGCCTATGCCTGACGGCATACGGCGCGCCTCCCCGAACCGCCGGGCGCGCATACGCACCACCTACTTTACCCATCTCACCATACAACGTTTCTTGCAGAAACATAGCGCATACGCTTTGATCTCCGAAACCGTCGGCTCATCAAACAACAATCCTTCAATATAATGTCGCAATCTGATCTGTTGCTCAGCAGCATCCAGCTGCTTCATCATCATGGCCGGAATCCGAATGCGTTCCTCTTCTCTTTTGATGTTTTTAAGTTCCGACGGCAAAATACATTTGAGTTCCAGAAGCGCTGCACGCCCCCCCGATATAGCCAATATATCTGGGTATCCTTCACCATATTCGCGATTGGACTTCACCTTACATTGCGTCCTGAGCACGCCCACCATCATGCCATGATAGAAATCTTCCTTTGCGTCCCGCACGCTGATGCTGTCGTCCAATAATATATTGATTTCACGCATGATGCCCGAGACATCCCCATTAAAAAGGGCTTCAACCATGGGACGAGCATTGTATCCAGCGAGTTTTATATCCTTCCACCAGTGCTGCATCGCCTGATGCATGACAGACCTGATTTCCATATTTGGTATGGTCATAAGGGCTTCCCAATTTCCCGTGTCCAACTGACGCATTTCTATAGTTTTCAAATATCCTGTATATAATAGAAAACTCCATATTGCATCGGGACGTACCGTCAAATCACGGTACGACAAATCCTGATATACCGGTGCCCAAAGCGGTTCACCGTTCATAATCTGTGCAAGTTTATGGCGATGTTCGGAATTATTGTCAATCATCTCATCAATGATTGCATTTCCGCTCGTTCTCACCCAATACGATTGAATTGCTTTTTCCCCATACCCATTCACCAAACCTCTTATGGCATTCAACAGGCTCCACGGATTATAGACTTCTCGACCACTATATGAATATCCTTCATACCAGTGTTTGAGCGCATCCATCTTATCTGAAAGATCATAATAGTCGAGCATATTCTCAACTTCTTTTTGTGTAAATCCCCAAAATTCATCCGGAATTTCATCAATGACTGTAATCACGCCAGGATTGTTCATACCAGTAAATATAGATTCCTTTGCCACACGCATACATCCCGCAATGATGCCATAGGCGAGGTTGCTGTTTGATTTGAAGGCAGAAGAGATAAAGTTCCCAACAAGTCCTACGATATTGTCAAACAGATTGCTACCAGGATGATGAATATCATAAATCGCTGCATACTGTAATGGCACATCATACTCATCAAGAAGGACTACAGTCTTCCGATTTGTAGCCTTATATATCCAGTTGCACAAATTCCCCAACGAAAGCTCTAGTCCGCTTTGATCCACCTGAGAACTAAGAATTTTCCGAAACTGTTCATGTTCAAAATCATACAAATTTGAATCTTCCAGCAAATATTCAAACTCGCGACACGCCCTCGCCACTTCGCCTCGCAATTTTGAAAGCATGAGTTCTAACGAATCATTGCGCATCCCTTTAAGCGACAACGAAATCACCGGATACTGCCCCATTTCCTTGAGAACATCAGCCCCGGCATCCATGACCTTGAGCCCATCAAAATAGCGACGGTTATCAACAGGATTGCCAGCATCATCCAAACGATATTCAAAAAACGTCTGCAAAGTGCGGAGCATCAGGGTCTTGCCAAAACGACGCGGACGCGTAAAGACGCAGATCTTCCGATTCTGATTAATCAGATACGGAATAAAACCAGTCTTGTCCACATAGTAAATGCCATCATCCCTAAGCCCTCGAAAGCTTTCCGGAATTTCCCCAAATGGCTTTAACTTCCTGTCCAGACCCATCGCGTCCTCCAAATCACGGTAACAACGGGGCACGCCCCGCATATCACTCTTCACCATAACTCGCCTGTGGCCAAATGGCGAGTATTTTCTGTTTTTGGGGAGTGGCTATCGGCTGCGCCGATACGCCACGGGCGCGCCTATGCCTGCGGCATACGGTGCGCCAATCCGAACCGCCGAGCGCGTCCGCTACGCGTACACACCCGGCTATTAATACGGCGGCTTCCAGCCGCCATTTCAGCCTCAAACATCTCCGCAAACCCGCATGAATCCTAGCTTTTCGCGAAGCGAAAAAATTTTGATTTTTTTGGTAAAGAAAGGTTGATTTTTTTTATGATGGCGTAAGCGTAAGTTTATGCCATTCGTGGCATATCACAAAACATCTTTTAATACATGGAGGATTATTCATGCGTTCTTACCTTGGTCTTGTCATTTCCGTTTTCATTTTATTATTGGTAAGTGGATGTGCTTCAATGCCGTTGTCATCGGGAGGCTCATCGGCCAAGCTTTCTGCAAGTCTGATTAAAGGTGAGTATGACAATATTCACATACCGCCTTATGTAGAATATGAACCAATTTCTCTAATTTTTACAACAACTGAAGAATATGACAACATCGATTCGCCATTTATGACGTATCTATCCTTGCTTCGAAAAGCGCATGAACTCGGCGGCCATGCCATCGTCAATGTCAGCATCGAAGAGAACAAATCTTGCGTAAAGACTGAAAGATCCGTGGGCCCCTATGAAAAAGACGAAATCGTTTGCAAATACAAACGTTTTGGCTCTGCACTCGCTGTCAAATATACAAAACCGATTATGGATATCAATACACTTCAGGCTCCTGTTCCAAAAACTGAAGAGCCAGAACCCGCTCAAAGCAAAACTGGCCTCATGGGTGGTCTCTTCTAGACAGACATAAACTAATCTAAATCCAAATTGATTATTCGCAAATGGAGATTTCTACTTCATTTGCGAATCAATATATCTGAGATGAAATATGAAAACATTCATCAAGGTGTCTTTATCTTCTGCAATAGTTACCACGGCATTATTCCTGCCAATCACCACATTTGCACAATCATGGGAACCTGAAAAATCATGGGACGATAACGAGAGCTGGGATGCTTCGCCAAGCACTCCCAAAACGGCTCCATCTACTCCCAAAACAGATTACGACAGCTGGGATGTTTCACCGAGCACATCTACTTCATCAGGCGCTTATGCTCAAACCTCGAACACAAATTCGTCATATACTGATGCAGAGCTTAGAGATTCAAAATTTGTCATTCGAATTGGCGGCGGCTTTACTTATTTATACTATGGAAGTATCGGCGCAGCAAACGGTAGCAAACATAGAGCTTTTCACTATCCGGGAGCCAATGGCAATCTTGCATTCAATTATTGCATGAATAGCCACTGCATTGGTATTGATCAGATTCTGGCAACAGTTTATACATATAAGGGCTCTGGTAATCATTTCTTGGGTTCCACACACATCAATTATATTAACCGCCATCTATTGGCGGATAGCTTCATGTTAGAATTCGGCGCTGGTGCCGGTTTGACCTATGCCTCCAACTCCAATTACAAAGAGAAAAGAGTCTTTGCCGGAAATGGTCTTGCCATTTCCTTTAAGCTTTATTGCATCTTTACATACTTCATTACACGCAATATCGGCATTGGCGTGAACGTCGCCCCACTCGGACTTATTGAATTGGGGCTGAGCGATCCAGAAGGCTCAAGTATCAAACATTTACCAGGCTCTGTTGGACTTGATGCGGGTCTCCACGTCATGTTGAAATACTAAATACCAAATGATGGAGATTTAACAATGAAACATCACGCCATACCATTTTCTTTGCTTCTTTCCTTAGCCATTTCCGGATGCCTTGCCGATATGGAGGAATTTGAAGCCTATATGTTACCTTGCGAGGAAGGCAAAACCATTTGCAGTGAGGACGGAAAGCAACTTTTGCGATGCGTTAATCACGAATTTGTGGTCGCCCAGTTTTGTCCCACCCAGTGTTCCGAAGGTGCCTGTGACTGCGAGGAAGGCGAGACAATTTGTAGCGAGGACAGAAGGCACCTCCTGATATGCCATGACCACCAATATGTCTACCAATATTGCCCCTACCTATGTTCCAATGGGGCATGCAACACCATACCGGAAGACCCAGATCCTACCACCAAATGCACGGATGAAGAAACCAAATGTGCAGGCGACAAAGGTAACAAGATCTATCGCTGCCAGAGTGGCAAATGGGAACATGTGACAACGTGTGAAAACGCCTGCGAAAACGGAGCATGTACAGACAAGCCAGGAGATGATCCATGTACCAAATGCAAAGACGGCCAAACTTGCGATCCGGAGACTGGAATTTGTATCGATCCGCCTCCCACAAACTGCTCAGATAATGAGTTCAGATGCGCAGGTGACACCCTCTATAAGTATGACTGCCAAGATGGCGAATGGAAATTACAGAAAAGGTGCGAAAACGCCTGCGAAAATGGCAGCTGCGTAAGTGAGCCTGAAATTGATCCCCAAACTTGCAGCAAACAAGGTCAAGTGATGTGCAATGGCTCGTGTATCGATCCCATGAATTCGAAAGAATATTGTGGGGCAGATACATCATGCAAGGGATATCACGCATGCAGTGTCGATGAGGTGTGCCAATCTGGCGTGTGCAAACCAAACGCATGTCCGACTAATCAGCATACATATCAAGGAAACTGTGAACCCGATTCTGTAACGAATTGCGGCAAACACAATTATCAATGTGCGCTTGAAATCGATGGCTGGAAGAATGGCACATGTTCGCAAGGACAATGTTTAGCAACAGAATGCACTGGCAGTTATCATTTATTTAACAAATCATGCGAACAGGACAGCAAAGAACATTGCGGCGCGCACAACCAGGATTGCCGCATCAATATGAGCGGCTTTTTAGATGGCCAGTGCATCAATCACGAATGCATTGCGACCAGCTGTTTGCAGGGGTATCATCTCTATCAAAACATATGTGAAGCAGATGATGAGAACCATTGTGGCAAACATACCATCAACTGTTATGATACTATTCAAGGGTTCGCAACCGGAGCATGTGTGGAAGGAGAATGCCGTGTCGCTACATGTACAGACGGCTATCATCTCGACAGTGCCAACAACCAATGCATTGCTGACACCAATAATTGTTGCGGCGTGTCATGTTCGCGCTGCACCTCCCCACGTGTTTGCTCCAAAGGATCATGCACAGCCCAGTGTGATGCGCCGCTTTCCAAATGCAATAACGAATGTCATAATTATGCGAACGACATCAACCATTGCGGAGGATGCAACCAGGCATGCACAAAAAACATCGTGAGCAACAGCACAAATGTAAGCTGTTCCGATTCGACGTGCAAAGCCACATCGTGCCGTTCTGGTTATCATGTTTACAATGGAATGTGCGAAATTGATGATGTCAACCATTGTGGTGCCCATGGCGCACAATGTTACGCTGCAAATGCCACGAATATAATATGTTCAAATGGCGCCTGCCAAGTCACCGCATGCGAAACAGGCTATCATGTGTATAACAACGCATGCGAAGCGGACAGCACTTCGAACTGCGGTGCACATGGCAATCAGTGTAATAATGTTGCAAATGCCACAAATTTATGTTCTGCAGGGATATGCACATTAAATTGCTTAGAAAATTATGGAATGCTAGATGACGCCTGTGTGCCAGCAATGATATCTGTATGGAAAGGTAATAAAGTAACCTTCCCTATTCAAGGAAAAGTTGGAAAAATTATCATCGATTGGGGAGATGGTAAAAGCGACACCTTCACCTCAGGGACGGGTACATATATTACACATAATTATTCAACATCCAACCAATATACCATCTCAGTGCGTGGCACAATTAACAATTGGAGTTGTAAATATAATAATAATGCTTTATGCGCCAATCTTGTTAACATTATATCTTATGGTAACACAACATTTGGTGAACGCGCATTTTATGGGGCCATTTCCTTAGTAAGTCTTCCAACAGAAGATACCCCTCACTTTAATAATAACAAAATGATATCCATTTTTGAGAGAGCCAGTAAATTCAATCAGAATATTAATTTCTGGAACACATCAAAGATTACCAATATGAGTAGCATGTTCAGTGGCGCAACAGCATTCAATCAGCCGCTAAATAACTGGGACACTTCAAACGTCACAGATATGAAGTACATGTTCAGTGGCGCAACAGCATTCAATCAGCCGCTAAATAACTGGAACACTTCAAACGTCACAGATATGAAGTACATGTTCAGTGGCGCAACATCTTTCAATCAGCCGCTCAATAACTGGAACACTTCAAACGTCACAGATATGAAATGCATGTTCCAGAACGCAACAGCTTTCAATCAGCCGCTCAATAACTGGAACACTTCAAACGTCACCAATATGAGTAGCATGTTCGGTGGCGCAACAGCTTTCAATCAGCCACTCAATAACTGGGACACTTCAAACGTCACAGATATGGGTGGCATGTTCCGTGGCGTAACAGCATTCAATCAGCCACTAGATAACTGGGACACTTCAAACGTCACAAACATGAGTAGAATGTTCGACGCAACAGCTTTCAATCAACCGCTCAATAACTGGAACACTTCAAACGTCATATATATGGAGGACATGTTCCAGAACGCAACAGCTTTCAATCAGCCGCTCAATAATTGGAACACTTCAAACGTCACAGATATGCTTAACATGTTCAGTGGCGCAACAGCTTTCAGTCAGCCGCTCAATAACTGGGACACATCAAAGGTCACAAATATGGGTGGCATGTTCTATGGCGCAACAGCCTTCAGTCAGCCGCTCAATAACTGGGACACTTCAAAGGTCACAAATATGGGTCGCATGTTTTGTGGCGCAACCAAATTCAATCAGTCGCTAGATAACTGGGACACTTCAAACGTCACAGATATGAGTCGCATGTTCAGTGGCGCAACAGCATTCAATCAGCCGCTAGATGACTGGGACACTTCAAACGTCACAGATATGAGTCGCATGTTCAGTGGCGCAACAGCATTCAATCAGCCGCTAAATAACTGGAACACTTCAAACGTCACAAGCATGGGTTACATGTTCCAGAACGCAACAGCATTCAATCAGCCGCTCAATAACTGGAACACTTCAAAGATTACCAGTATGAGAGGCATGTTCTATAACGCAACAGCGTTCAATCAGCCGCTAGATAAATGGGACACGTCAAAGGTCACAGATATGAATTACATGTTCTATAACGCAACAGCGTTCAATCAGCCGCTCAATAACTGGGGATAACGTCCACATGAGTTCGCAAAATCGAAAAAGCTAAAAGTGCCATTGGAAATCCAGTATGATGAACTTGCATAAACTCTCATCGTACAGGAGGAACCAATGGCGAGAGGTATTGATAGAACAGAATTGCTT
>JAFUEE010000154.1 GCA_017464085.1 Pseudomonadota bacterium | reverse complement strand
GCCAGGTTCCTGACCACCGGGCTCTTCGCCGCCAGGCTCCTGACCACCGGGCTCTTCGCCGCCAGGTTCCTGACCACCGGGCTCTTCGCCGCCAGGCTCTTGACCTCCGGGCTCTTGACCTCCAGGTTCTTGCCCCCCAGGTTCCTCACCGCCGGGCTCTTCGCCTCCGGGAACAGAGGGTGAACCGTCTCTGATTAAAATTGCCTCTTCTGAGCACCCCACAGAGATCAGCCCCATGCCGACCATTGCCACCAAAACATATCTCAGCCTGTTCATAAGACCTCCCGGTATATCAACTACTGGCAAAAAAACGCCACAGCTCCAAATGATAACATACCAGTTGACGACATAAAAGCACAACCAGAATAGATCTACCACTCCCCACTTCACTAACTGACATGTGCAAACTCACGAATTACCCCGAAAAATATCGATTTTCTGCAACATGCCCAGCAATCCGCCCTCTAAACAAAGAGGGCTTTTTACCCAAAAAGGGACTTTGCACACACCGTGCGTAATTAACCGGCATACCGCTCATTCGGTGCATCATCTTCCGGAATGAGTGATGCAAGAATGCGCGCCACTGCGCCAAAATCCGTCAGGCGATGCCCGCCCTCCAGCCTGATGATGCGCGCACAGCCGCCCCAATACGCTTCCGAAACCGATGCATCCAAAAGCTCGTCATGTTCCGCAATCATCAAAAAGCGCCGCACATCAATCTTGCGCATATCGCGATAACTGCCATACGTTTCCGCAATTGGCTTTGAAAATATATACTTTTCATGCGTGATGAAATTCTCCTGTTCTCCCAAGAAAGTCTCTTTGCTCAGAACTTCAACAGGATCCACCACAGGATTGATCATCACGACAGCCATCACATCCGGCATGTCGCAGAGCTGATCGGCAAAAAAGCCCCCCATCGATGTCCCAGCAATCACTGATGGCTCATGCGCGACATGGCTCGTTTTATACTGTGCTTGCAAGCCAATCATAATCTCCTCAAATGTTTTCTGAGATTCATAGTACAGCTCATGCACATCCATCCCAAGCGCCTGCCTGAGCTTCTTGGGCGTCGAAGAACCTTTATACGAATTAAACCCGTGAATATAATAGATTTTCATATTTTTCCTTTATCAATATTATTTTGATGCAGACTGCAATCCCCGGCGCATCCACATGCCTGCATAGACACGCGCCAAACCAATCTTATAGCACAGAATTTTGCCCTATCCGATTTTTACACCACAAAATGCCACATGCAAGGCTCAGGCATGAGCCCAACTATATCCATGATATAATCCAAGATTTTGCGCTTCTATAACCCAGAGTCACGCGCTTCGCGCCGCCCTTGTACGCTGTCGCATCAAATCGATAGATATCCAATTATTTTTATCACACCGCTCATATCCACGCTTATTAAACAACGATAACGCGCGGCATCCTGACGTGTTAAAAAAAACAATCTGCCGCGCGAAATAAATCATTCTATATCTTTTTGCCCAGCTGATATGCCTCCTCGACATACTTTGTATTTTTGACCGACCCAGCCGTCCAAACACCAGGCGCAATGACCATGCCTGCATCTTTCCAGCCGAGGTATCTGATCAACGTCTTATAATGCATCGTCATGGCTTCCGCCTCTGCTTTGGAATTATCCGCATAAGCCATCAGGAACACGGATTTTTTAGATGCCCCTTTGATCGTCCCGTTGATCGCGTAAAACCTATCGATGACGCGCTTGAGCTGCGCGGAAAATCCAAAATAATACATCGGGGAAACGAACGCGACGAGATCCGCTTCGATGAGTTTCGCGCGAAGCGGCGTAAACGCATCGTCATAAATGCATGGCCCGTTCATATTGCAGTGATTGCAGCCGATGCACGGGGCGATATCTTGGTGGGCGCAGTCAAAGCGAAAGACTTCATGTCCGGCCTCCGTGGCGCCTTCGATAAAACGCGTGGCCATGATATTTGTATTGCCATTTTTACGCGGACTGCCCGTAAGGACGACTATTTTCATCTTTTTGGATGCGCCTTTCTTGAGAGACTGATCAGTCTTTGAAGCTTTTGACTCATCTTTGCCATCCACAGTCTGCGCATTCGACAGATTGGAGCATGCAGTGAGCACGATTCCTGCCGCGCCTGCCGATATGACTTTTTCCATAAAACCTCGTCTGTTCATCATTACCTCCCATATTTATGATGCCGAAAGCATGAGTCTCATACTCTTTTTATAAATGGCATTGTCCGATTGTCCTCCACTGACACCATGTCAGCAATCTGAGAGATAAAGACTTCATGACATGATGTCAACAATAAAAAAAGCGGCGCCGTATGCCGACAGGCACAGGCGCCGCCCACGCGCGGCGTATCGGCAGAGCCGATAGCCGCGCCAGCAAGATTCATCAGATCAGTGAGCCTTAACTTTGATCCAGAGCTCGGAGATCATCTTGCGGATCACGTCATTGTCGTGGAAGATCTCATCTTTCGCGAAGCCTGCGCGCGGACGATAAGCGGCATTGCTTGCGAAATCGCCGCCCTCTTTCGTCATCTCATCGAGGACTTTCGTGTTTGCGGACGCATAGCCGACTGCCTTCGTGTTGCCGAGCGCTGCTTCATAGCTGAGCGCATAATTGATAAACTCGTTCGCGAGCTTGGGATTCTCGGCATTCTTGGGAATGACCATCGCATCCACCCAGATGTTCGTGCCCTGATCCGGCGCAACATAGCTCATGTCCTTGTTCGCGTTGAGAATCGTCGCCGCATCGCCGGAATAGACGATCGCGATATCTTTCATGCCGTTGGACATATTGTCGATGACTTCGTCGGTGACGTATGTCGGTTTCACCGTATCGTGCATCTTGAGCAGCCATTCGTATGCCTTGTTGATCTCATCCTTGTTGTCGGTATTCATCGAATAGCCCAGAACCTTGAGGGCGATCATGAAGCTGTCGCGCTCCGAATCATACCAGTAGAGCTTGCCGGCATATTTCTCGTTCTGGAAAATCTCATAACCGGCCTTGATATCTTCGGCATCGACATTCTTCGTATTATAAACGATGCCGACATTGCCCCAGAAATAGGGCATCGAGTATTCATTCTTGGGGTCATAGCTGAGATTGAGCACGGCATCCGTCAGCTCGCTGGCATTCGGAATCATCGACTTGTCGAGCTTCTGAAGCATATCCTGCTTGAGCAGGCGCTCGATCATATAGTCGGACGGGATGAGGACATCATATTTGTCGCCGGCCTGGACCTTGGCATACATCATCTCGTTGCTGTCAAAGTTCTCAACGATGACGCGGACACCGAACTGTTTTTCAAAATTCGGGATCAGCGTATCACTCGTATAGGCGCCGGGCAGATAGAGCTTGAGCGTATCCGAGCCGTACTTAGAGGCTGCGGCAGAATCTGTCTTTTTGGAGCATGCGCCGAGCGCGAACACGCTGCAGAGCGCGGCAGCTGCGAGTGCGATACGGGCAATCTTCTGAACGGTCGAATTTTTCTTCATGTCTTTTTCCTTATCAACAGTCCCCATCCCGGATGGACGGAGAGAAAGTCGGACAGCCTCATGCGGAGGCTGTTTTCTATAAATCGATATTCTGAAACGACAGCTCCAGAACTTTCCTGATATTTTTTGTGGGAAGGGGGAAGCCTCCCCCTGCGCGGCTATGTGCTCGCCTGACGGCTGCGCGCATACGCCGCTACCCCCTCTATTTCTCTTTATCAAATGCTTTTCGCTTGATCAGCGGGATGAGATTCACCGCAATCAGAGAAATCGTGATGATCACAATGACAAGCGTCGAGAGCGCATTGATTGAAGGATTGATGCGCTTGGACATCGTGTAGACCAGAATGGAGATGTTCTGGACGCCGTTGCCCGTGACAAAATAGGAAATCACGAAGTCGTCGAAGCTCATCGTGAAGGCGATCAGCGCACCGGCGATGATGCTGGGCTTGATCTGCGGGATGATGACCTTCGTCATGGCCTGGAACGGCGTCGCCCCGAGGTCGAGCGCGGCATCCGTCAGATTGGGATCAAGCGTCCTGAGCTTCGGCATGACCGAAAGAATCACGAACGGCGTGCAGAACATGATGTGCGCCAGAAGCATCGTCATAAAGCCTTTCGACACAGCCAGCGCTGAAAACAGCATCAGGAGGCTGATGCCCGTCACGATATCGGGATTCATCACCGGAAGCTCGTTGACGCGCTCGACAGACGAGCGCAAAATCTTGCCGCTCTTGCTCAATCCGATCGCCGTAAATGTGCCCAGTATCGTCGACACGGCTGTCGCAATCAGCGCAATCGCGATCGTGTATCCGATCGAGCTCATCATCACAGGATCCGCAAACATCTTCTCGTACCACTGCAGCGAAAAGCCATCCAAGCGAGTCAGCGACTTCGAGCCGTTAAACGAAAATATAATGATGTAGAGAATGGGCAGATAGAAAAACAGAAGCGTCAGGCCCATCATGGTCTTGGAGAATATGCTCCAGAACTTGCTCGTTTTATTCATGGCTCAGTTCTCCTTCTTGGGCTGCACATCGATCTTGCGCGTCAGCCACATCGATATGATGATGATGATCGCCATGATCAGCGAAATCGCCGACCCGAAATGCCAGTCGCCCGCTGTCAGGAACTGGCTCTCAATCACATTGCCGACGAGCACATACTGGCCGCCGCCCAAAAGCTTCGGGATAAAGAATGAACTCACTGCGGGCAGGAACACGAGCGTGATGCCGCTCACAACGCCGGGCAGCGACAGCGGAAGCGTCACGCGCAGAAAGCTCTGAACGCGATTCGCACCAAGGTCGGATGCCGCCTCAAGAAGGCTGTTGTCCATCTTCGCAAGCGATGTGTGTATCTGAAGGATCATGAACGGCAAAAAGTTATAGACCATCCCAAGCGTAACCGCGAAATCTGTATAGAGCAGCGACACGCCTTCAAACCCGAAAAACGCGCAGATCGACGAGAATACGCCGCCCTCCTGCAAAATGCCCATCCACGCGTACGTGCGCACGAGCATGTTGATCCACGTCGGAAGCGTCAGCAAAAGGATCAGGATCATGCTCTTGTTCCCTTTCGCCTTCGAGATGATATAGGCAATCGGATAGCCCAGCAGAATGCAGACGACTGTCGTCAGAAACGCGATCCACAGCGACTTCCCGACGACCTTCAGAAACACCGCGTCCGTCGCGAAACGCGCGAAATTATCGAGCGAAAACTTGACGCTCGCGACATCATTGCCGGGCACCGTAAACGCATACAGACCAATCAGCAGCATCGGCACGACGATCATCACGATGATCCAGCCGATATACGGATATGTCATCAGACGGAATTTATTTATTCTCATCCCGGAATCGTCTCCTTCTTCATCAGATGAATATCTTCGGGATCAAACGCAAGACCGACTTCCGTGCCATCAGGCAGCGCCTTCGTCGTCGAAACTTTATATTGATAGCCCTCTGTCGCAAACGTGATCTCATATTCGCCCGGCTCGATATTCTCCCAGTCGAAATCATATTTGACATCCGTAATCGCGACATCCGTGCCGTCTTCGAGCGACCACGCCTGCGCATTCGCCCATGTCTTCAGATCCGTGTCGAGCGCCATCGAATCCTTGATATCGTCCGTCTTGACAAAGAACTCCATCGCCGAGATCTCTTCCTGGAACACCGGGCTGGTCTGACGGTTCGCGCGGACGACGTGCGCGTCGACCGTAATCGACGTGCCCGCAAGCGTCGTAAATTTCACGCTGTATTTGCCTGTTTCCTTGCGGATGTTCGATTCCACGCTCTTGATCGACACGGGCTCTTCCGTCTCGCTGTTCCAGGCTTCCGCCTGCGCCAGGTCGAGGATTCGGTCGTCGTTGAGTTCCTCGACATCTTCGGAATCGAGATAGAAGCTGTTCGCGCTGATCTTTTCGCCCGCGCTCTTGTTCTCGACCGGCTTGTCCTCAGAGACATGCATCTTCACCGTGATCGACGTGCCCAAGCGAGTCTCGACAAGCGTGTCATAATGCACGCCCTTGAAAATCTGGAACTTCACGATGCCCTTGAGCATGCCCTTCTCCCTCGGCACAACATCCAGATCTTCGGGACGGATCACGACATCCACGAGCTCGTTCTGCGCAAAGCTCTTCGCCGCATCGCACGGGAAATTCTTGTCCTCGAAGCGCACGGTGTGCTCGTCAATAATCTTGCCGTCGATGATGTTCGTCTCCCCGATGAAGTTCGCGACATACTCGTTCGCCGGCTCATTATAGATCTCCGTCGGCGAACCGACCTGCTGGATCTCGCCACCCTTCATGACGACGATCTTATCGGACATCGTCAGCGCCTCTTCCTGATCGTGCGTGACGAAAATAAAGGTGATGCCGACTTCCTGCTGGATGCGCTTGAGCTCGATCTGCATTTCCTTGCGCAGCTTGAGATCCAACGCGCCGAGCGGCTCGTCCAGAAGCAACACGGCAGGCTCGTTGACGAGCGCGCGCGCAATCGCAATACGCTGCTGCTGACCGCCAGAAAGCTCCGTAATCCCGCGCTTGCCGTACTCCTCGAGGTTCACGAGCTTGAGCATACGGCGAACCTTGCGGTCGATCACGTCTTTCGGCGTCTTCTTGATCTTCAGGCCAAACGCGATGTTGTCGTACACATTCAGGTGCGGGAAAAGCGCATATTTCTGAAACACCGTGTTGATGTCGCGCTTATAGGGCGGGAGCTTCAAAATGTCTTCGCCCTGAAACAGCACCTCGCCAGATGAGGGATCGATAAATCCGCCAAGAATGCGCAAAAGCGTCGTCTTTCCGCACCCGGACGGCCCCAGAAGGGTCACGAACTCGTTGTCGTAAATGTCGAGCGAAACGCCTTTCAAAACAACCGTGTCGCCAAAATTCTTCACGACATTCTTTATCTGGATGATCTTCTTCTTCTCTTCCATTCAACCGGCTCCAATGTTCAGAATAACGGAGGATTGGACACCCACAGCACGCGCGCGGGCATCTTCTTTTCATTTTCGAGATGGTGAAACGTGTTGCACTTCATATAAAAAGTCTCGCCTTTGCGGACTGGCGAGCGCTTGTCATCGCAGCACAGGACGACCGATCCCTCGATGACATACGCGAACTCTTCGCCAGAGGTCGGCGACATCTCAAACGAACGCCCGCCCGGCGGGAGCTCAAGCAGTATCGGCTCCATCGAGTGCTTCTGCGCATTCGGAACAATCCAGCGAATCGTATGATCCTCCTTCTCATCGACGTAAAAATCCGCCGCGCGAAAGACGATCCGCTCGTCCTGCTCTTCCTTGAAAAATTCCGCCAGATTCGTCCCCAAAGCCTCAAGAATATCATCCAGTGTCGCCACGGATGGCGAGGTCAGGTTGCGCTCAAGCTGGCTCAGGAAACCCTTGCTCAGCTCCGACCGGGACGCCAGCTCCTCAAGTGTCAGCCCTTTCTGTTTCCGCAGGTGCTTAATCCTGCCGCCAATATCCATAAGTCCCTTGCCTTGCGAAAATCTCTCCCGCTTCCGCGGTTTGACATCATAAACTTTTTGTTTAGTGCGCCGTTTGGTTTATCGAACAAAAAGTTTTCTAAACCAAAACAGGCGGCGCTTATACAGGAATCGCACAAATACACAAGCATTTTCATGTATCAGAGGCATCTTTTTTCACTTTTTTAAACTTTTTGTTTAATCAGGCGCACCAGGGGCAGGCATTTTTCGCGTTTTTGATTTTTTCCGATTTTTGTGATGGTGCATCGGCACACTAGAGCCGTTCGACCGAACGGCGCTACATGAGGCGCGGCTATTGGCTTTGCCAATACGCCGCGGTTGTGCGCGCCTATGCCTGCGGCATACGGCGCGCAACGCACATTCGCCACTTTTGCGTTGGGCGCAAAGACTCCAAACGCACATGCCCTATTTTTCTCGTCAGACGTGAAAACAGCAAACCCACATGCCCTATTTTTCTCGTCAGATGCTAAAACCTCAAACGCACATGCCCTATTTTTCTCGTCAGACGCGAAAGCTTCAAACGCACATGCCCTATTTTTCTCGTCAGACGCGAAAGCTTCAAACGCACATGCCCTATTTTTTCGTTTGACGGCAAAGACTCCAAACGCACATGCCCTATTTTCTCGTCAGACGTGAAAACAGCAAACCCACATGCACTATTTTTGTCGTCAGACGCAAAAACTTCAAACGCAAATTCGTCACTTTTACGTTCGGCTCAAAAACTTTAAACGCACATTCGCCACTTTTGCGTTTGGACGCAAAAACTTCAAACGCAAATTCGTCACTTTTGCGTTGGGCGCGAGGAGAGTGTCAAGAAAAGTGTGTAAACGTAATTGTCATACTGATTCCAGTCGGGACAAATGATGTTCAAAGCAACCCTAACGCCTGCCCAGCCAGGAACCTGATCAGTCCAGGAGGCAGTTAGCTCTCGGATACGAAGATAGAGCAATTTCTCTAGCGCCGTCACGCTGGGCAAACAACCCTATAAATCGAGTTACCTTTCTCAGTGCATTATTGACGCTTTCGATGACTTTGTGTTGTAAATAATCTTCCGATCCCCCTCCTGTTCGCTAAATCAGCAGAACCTAAGAAGTGTTCTAAGGACGTGAGCACATGCGCGTTTTTTTTAAAAAAACGGACTTTTTTTGAGCGATTGCCACATATCTATAGTGAGGCTTATCCAAGGGCCTTTAACATAACACGGTGATCAGGTGTTTCGACTCTGACGAGAGAAGTCTCGCTGAGATTGTCGTGGCGCATAATTGGCACTTCGCGCAAAGCCAGGTTCCTGGCGAGGGGGAAGTGTACCCAGCGAGAGGTGCTGGTGGCGGTGGCGGTGGCGGGACGGGAGGGCGCCCAATGATATGGGGAGAGGAGAATAGTGGGTATATATCGGCGGCTTCCAGCCGCCATTTGCCCCCCAAAATCGCCGCAGACCCACATGAATCCTAGGTTTTCGCGAAGCGAAAATTTTTTAATTTTTTCGTAATAAAAGATTGATTTTTTTTTTTTTTTTTTATGATGCCATAGATTTACAGTCTGCTAGAGGTTGTAAATCGCAATAAGTCTCTATAACAGAAAGCTTCAATTAGGAGGAGATATTTCATGTCTAATGACTATTTAGAAGTACTAGATTTTCTTGAGGCACATGCTGGAGACCACTACATGGCTCCTGAACGCGCTCAAACGCAAGACATAGGAGATGAATTCCGAGTGTTAGGAGAGGGCGCAAGCACTGCTCTCGACAAGATGTACACCCTATGCGAAGATTGTGCTTCACGTATCAATCATCATTTGATAACAACCAATCGCAAAAACTGGTTACGTGGTGATAATAGAGCCATTAGAGATTACTTTTGGGTGCAACTTAAACACAAAGACTACCAAAATCGACCGATAAGTATCTCGATATTTGCGGAAAGTTGCCAGCAAGAATCCCCCTATTTTTATAGATTAGCCTTAGAATTAGAAGAAAAAAAAGCAAGCCCAGACGATTATCGAGTATACAAAAGAGGTAGTGTCCATAAAAGTTCGCAAAAACTGGAAACCCAGCATCAGCAAACGTTACCTCGCGTAATTTTGGAGAGCACTTGCCTCAATGTAAGCTCTCCCCGTGTTTTGCCAATCGTCAGTATACTCGATAACGTAGGTC
>JAFUEE010000153.1 GCA_017464085.1 Pseudomonadota bacterium | reverse complement strand
TAAGTCCGAGTTCGCGAGCAAGCCTCTTGTAACCATAAATCCATTGACGGTAAGTTGCCAGTATTCTTTCCCGTTGTTCGTTGGTGATCACTTCTGTTCTCCCTGTGTTTGAAGTGTCAACCAAAACAGGGATAGGTCACCGCGCAGGGGGAGGCTTCCCCCTGCCAAACAAGTAAAGGCTCAAGCGGGGCGTCTGTGCTGGTTGTCGCAGATGCATTTGAGCGAGCATTTTTTGAGCATGTCGATGCCTGCGGGGTCGATCAGGTTGAAGCGCAGGTCGACATTTCTGAGGGCGGGAAGGTTGTCGGTGGCGGCGAGTATTTTGGCGGCGCCGTTGTTGAGAATGCCATCGTGGAGGTCAAGCGCCTGAAGCGAGGGGAAATTCTTGCTTTCGATGATGGCGAAGAGGCCTTCGTTGCCGATGGAGGTGCCGACAAGCGCGAGGCGGGTGAGCGCGCAGGAGCGGTGATCGTCGGCGAGTGCGTCGCAGAACGCCTGAGTGAGGCCGGATCTGTCGAGCGAAGTGAGCGAGAATGATTCGAGAGTCCCGAAAGCGTTGCGGATTTTGAGCGCGGTGTCGTCATCAATGCTCGGCATGGTGACGCTCAGGGAAGCGATGCCCTGCAGGTCGTCATGTTTTTCAGAGAGGAGCTTGGAGAGCAGACGCGTGTCGGGCTGGACGTTGAACTGCAGGGATAGTGAGCGGATTTGGGAGAGATTTGATACGGCAAGTGAGCGGATGGACTCGTTTGGACGGTCGTTGATGCAGATGTTGAGAAAACGGAGTTTTTTGAGCTGTGGAGCCGCGAGAGCCGGAGCGATGCTGTTGATGTTGGAAGCGTTGATGACCCATGACATTTCGCGCGGTCGTCCGTTTCTGTAGACGGGGACCCATTGGGGATTGACGAAAGCGATGGCGGGGCCGAGGATATCCGCGAGCCTTTCCCGTTGCAGCTGAGCGTGGAGACGCTTGAGTTCGAAATATTTGGCTTTGAGCGCGGGGTCGGGTGCGGTCTCGTAGCTTGTGATGGCGCGGTCAGACATGGCGAAGCTGGCTGCGAACTGATTTTCGTCGTTAAAGACCATTGAGAGCTCGTAAAGTGCCTCAAAGTCGCCGGGGTTTTCCTTGAGGACAGCTTTGAGTTGCTGTTGAGTGCGCATGGCAGAGATCCCCTATGTCGGCTGCGAAGAGCGTTTGAAAAGCGGCGATGCCGCATTGGCGCCAGATTATGAGAAAGCGGTGAAGCCGCAGTAGCAATAAATTAGAAACCTGAATTTGGCTACAAAAAAAAGGCACGATAGAAATATCGTGCCTTTTTCATCGGGACGAGAGGATTTGAACCTCCGACCTTCTGGTCCCGAACCAGACGCGCTACCAGACTGCGCTACGCCCCGTTTCGTGTGTCCGCCGATTGCCCGTCGAACGAGTGCGGCTTATACGCGCACGAACGTGTTTCGTCAAATAGTTTTTTCAAAAAAAATCATTCATCACAGAAAACATCGCGATTGGTGTTTGAAAACGTAGGGGAAGCGATTGGTGCATCCGGATTTTCCGGAGTGGGGCGTGCTTGGAGCGGTTTTGTTGTTTTGGGAGGGGGATGCGTCCCCCTGCGCGGCTATCTGCTTCGCAAATACGCCGCTACCCCCTCGGCGTATCAGATGTGTCGGTATGTGCGCATGGATCAAGATAGACTTGGAGGAAACAGCGGAACAGTGGTATATTATGAATGCGCGTGTGTCTCGAAGAGGCGTGCATGCGGCCTTGTGCAGGGTGTTTTCCTGCAGTGATCGGAGTTTATGGCGCTGCCGTATGTTGGAGTAGGCGGCCGGATATAAAGGAAGAGTGATGCTTGAGTATGACAGTGAGGTTCGCGCGATCATCGATGCGGAATGGGAGAGACAGTCGAGCGTGCTGAGGATGATTCCCAGCGAGAACATCGTATCGGATGATGTGCTGGAGGCGCTTGGGAGCTGTTTTGTGAACAAGTATGCGGAGGGGTATCCTTCGAAGCGCTACTATCAGGGGCAGGAGAACAACGATGCGCTGGAGCGTCTGGCGTGCGCGCGAGCATGTGCGCTTTTTGGCGCAGAGCATGCGAATGTGCAGAGCTACAGCGGTTCGCCAGCGAATATGGCGGCCTATATGGCGCTTTGCGAGCCAGGCGATCGGACGGTGGGGCTTGGCCTGAATTCTGGAGGTCATCTGACGCACGGCTGGAAAGTGAATTTTTCGGGTCAGTTGTATGAGCCGCATCAGATCGAGGTGGATCGCGAGACAGAGCGCCTGGATTATGATGAAGTGGCAAAGCTGTGTTTGGAGATACGTCCGAAAGTGCTGTTTATCGGTACGACGTCATACAGCCGTGCATTTGATTTTGCGCGTCTCCGCGAGATAGCGGATGCGTGTGGCGCGTATCTTGTGACGGACATCGCGCATGTGGCGGGTCTTGTGGCGGCCGGAGCGTATCCGAATCCGGTGCCGTATGCGGACATCGTGACGATGACGGTTCACAAGACGCTTCGCGGACCGCGCGGCGGGATGATATTGTGCAAGGCGGCGCATGCGAAGGCGCTCGATCGCGCGGTGTTTCCGGGGATACAGGGCGGCCCGCACATGAATCAGATTGCGGCGCTCGCGGTTGCGCTCGGGGAGGCGGCGCGTCCGGAATTCAAGGCTTACGGGCATCAGATTGTGAAGAATGCGCAGCATCTTGCAGCGGCGCTGACCGCGCGTGGGCTTCGCATCGTGAGCGGCGGGACTGACTGTCATCTGATGGTGGTGGATTTGCGCGCGAAATCGATCGATGGCAAGACAGCGGCAACGGCGCTTGAGCGCGCGGGCATTGTGTGCAATTTCAACGCGATTCCATACGACCCGAATCCGCCGAGACATCCGAGCGGTATCCGTCTTGGCACGCCGAGCCTGACGACGCGCGGCTTTAAGGAGGCGGAGATGGAGCGTGTTGCAGACTGGATTGTCGGCGTTCTGGATGCGCCGGATGATGAGGAAAAGATCGCGCGCACAGCGTCTGAGATACGTGAATTTTTGAAAGCTTATCCCTATCACCATCGCGCGGGTGCGTGATTGCGCTTATTTAGATTGCAGGGAAGCCGATAAAGTGTCATTTTAGGATGGCGTTTTTATCGGCGAGATGCGTTATTCAGTACTAGTGGTTTCCAGTCGAGAAGAAAGAAGTTCCAATGGATCAGGAAAATAAGAAGTCTCAGGACAATATTGCACTCAGCTTCGATGAGGAAGCGTTTAACAGTCTATGGGATGATTCTCAGAGCGCATCAGAGGGGAAGCCTTCGGGAGGGGTGGAAGAAACGCTTTCGGCAGCGTCCCTTGGGCGAGCGCTTGACTGGGGGGAACTTGCAAAAGATGACGATCTGTGGAGCGGTCTGGACAGGCAGCTCGCGTCGCAGGCGAACAGCATCGGGACGATAGGCATCGCGCTTTCGTCGCTCGAAGCCATGGCATCGAAACCGAATTTGAGTGATGAAAGCCATGTTGATTTGAGTGCGGATATCGCCCTGCTTGAGCGCAAAGTTCAGGAAAAGGTCGCTGAAAAGGCGGAGAAAGCCTCAGATGGCGAAGCGCCGTCCAAGGCGGATGATCTGGAAGATCAGGCGGGCCGATCTGGAGACGTTGCCGACACGGAAGCCAGGACGGACCGATCTGGAGATGTTGCCGACACGGAAGCCAGGACGGACGGGACGGCGCCTGACGCGGATCGTTCGGAAGGAGAATCGGAAGGAGAAGGCGATGAGGTTGTATCTGCATCTTCGCTCCTGACTGAAGACATGCCGGAAGAGGAGATACGTCTGAGCGAACGCGCTCGCATGGGGCGTTTTGAGCCGGAGAACGAAGTCGAGACAAGCGAGCATGTGCTTGATCATGACACGTATTATACGGATGCGCAGTGCGTGACGCGCGATCCGGAAAAGATACGTCGGCGGATCATCTGGCTTGTGGCGGCGGTGATCGGTATTCTTTTGGGCGTTCTGATTTATTTTGCATTTACGATGTTCAATGGGGAGACGCACATCCAGTACACGCAGAAAGGCGTGTTTCAGATGAGCAGCTCGGAGTATGCGCACGTGTATGCATCACCGGGGACGCGTCAGACGGTTATCTGCTCTGATGCGCGCGGTATCGTGTTTGACCAAGGGAACTTTGTCGCGGAATTCTGGCCGGATAGCAGAGGCTGCCGTGAAGTCCGTCTTTCGCGCGATGGGAAGTCCGTGTGGTATCTTGGAAAGAACGAGGATTCTGGAAAGGATACGCTTTTTTATGTCTCGCTGGAAGCATCGGCGGACGGCTTGGATAAGGCGACTGGGTTCAATCCTGTCGAGCTGAGAAAGCTTCAGATCGAGGACAGGATTGGGCAAGGGTTTGATGTTGCTCAGAACACGCTGTACTATTTTGCGAAGCCGTCTGATGGCGTGCCCGAGCTGCGCCGCACCCGTCTGGATACGCAGGAGACGGAGACGGTGAAGCTTCCTGAGGATGCGATTCCTTGTTCTGGCAGGATCGGGCGTTCGTATGGTTATGTGAGCGGCGCATCGATCGTGACCGTTGGAGAGGACGGCAAGCAGAGCGCCTCGCTTGAAGCGCCGAAACTGGGATGCGGCCATGAACAGGTGATTTCGTGCGCGCTTGGGCTGGATCGTCATTGGAGCGTGCTGTGCAAGGAGAGCGTTGTTTTTGGCCAGGGAGACAAGGCGGAAACCCCGGTTCAGATGGATGATGCGGGTATTCGCGATGGGCGGGGTCGGTTTGTGCTTTTGCGCAATCAGAAGGGTACAGATCTCGTGACGGAATCGTACTGGCGTCACATCGACAGCAGCGTGGACGAGAAATTGATGCTGTCTCATCCGCTTGTGGGCCCGTTTGAATTTGGCGCGCGTTCGTCAAAGAATGAGGGGTCGCTTTATGGGACGGATGGCGGCCTTCCGATCAAGATATTGCGTTCGGAGCAGAGTGACGGCGGCGGATATGTCGGTCAGGTGGTGCAGCTTGCGATGCCTGAGGCGGTCAATGTGCTCGGCAGCGTGTTTGTGTCAGAAGGCAAAACAGCGCTTGTGTTGAGCGAGGATATGACGCAGTCGGACGTGAAGACGCGGTTGGGATTTTGGAAACTGAGCGCGGGCGTTTTGCAGCAGGTCATTTCGCTCGATGGCAAGGCTGTCGGTGTGAATGTGTCGCCTGATGGGAATGCTGGCTTTGTGCATCTGAAGGTGCAGTCGGGGGATGCGCTTGTCTGGTTTGACTGGAAGACCGGAGAGAGCATTGGTAAGACTGAGCTTGCATCGGGAACAGAGATTTCGGATGTGCTTTGGTCTGAGGATGGCCGGCATGCGATTATCGCGTATGCCAATGGCACGTCGTCGCTTTTCGTGCGCGAGAATGAGATGAAGCTTGTGCGCGCGTCTGGCGCAGTTGTAGCGTTTGCCAGCAATGATCTTCTGTGGCGTGCGGAGAAAGATCGCGTGATGAACGAGCGTATCTCAGACGGTGCGCTTTCTGTGCTGAACAGTGCGCTGGAGCCCTATCTTGAAGGATTTGAAGTTACGGGGATCACGGTCCATCCAGCGACGGCCGATGTGTTGTTGTGGGGACCTGCAGGGATGTTGGACTACAACACGGTCAACGGCAAGGTCATGAAAGTGACGGGCAAGCCGATTCGCTGGGTCACGCCCGATCATCTCGGCAAATATCTGGTGACATCAGAGGGGCTTCTGGATTTGTCGCTCCATTCGATTATGCCGCTTCCGCTGGAAGCAGATGCGGCGCGGATGATGTGGAGCGGGTCGAACAGGTATCTGGTGTCATCCGACATGAGCCGCCGCATGAACATTGTGAATCCCAGCATGGAGGTGCTTTCGCAGAATGGCGTAGGCATTCGCTTGTATGGCGCCAATGCCGGTATGCATCCGACATCGGATTATATGTTCCGGATGCGTTCACGTCTGACATCGCTTGAGCTTGTGACGGAGCATGTCCAGAATCTCGCAGTATTTGGCGGCAACAGCATGGAGAGCTGGTGCTTTAAAACTGCAGCAGGTCTTGTCCAGGGTGTCGGCCGAAAGTGCCGAATTCCAGTCAGGGGCAATGTCGATGCTCAGGAAGCAGTTCTTCCAGAGGCGGATGCTCAGATTGCAAAGCAGATGGATTCACTGATGTCGGTTTCGATGCCGAAAGTGATGCCGCGTGAACCTGTGCCATTTAAAGAGGATGTGAAACTGAGCGTTGCAACGGTGCCCGACAAAGTGAATCTTGTCTTTGTGTCAGAAAGTGGCGCAATGCCGGAAGCGCTTGGCGCTTCGGGGGATATCGTGTCGCCGTTTGAAGTTGCGCTCAGGCGCGATGGGAATGCCTATCGCGTGGATGTCGCGGCAGAGGGATTTGAGCCGCGTTCGGTGAGTTTTGAGCTTGACCGAGAGCATGTCGCTCTTCATATTCCGCTTTTGCGCGAAGGTGCATCTGTGCTGAGCGTCAAGGCTTATGAGGCTTCGAACGGGAGTGAGGTGCAGATGCCGGAAGATCTCGTCATCGAGGTGAAATCAGCAGTGGCTGCCGAACAGAAAGCAATATTGAAATGCCTGAAGCGTCAGCCGGAAAAAGTGCTGAAACTTACGGTTTCTGAGGAGAGCAAGCTTGGTATTGTGGCCGACGGTCTGACAGACAAGGAAAAGAATTGCCTTGAGCCGGTTCTGTCGGATCTTGAGTCGCGTCGTGAAGCGGAGATGCCAGGTCTTTCAGAGCTCCACCCGGTTCGCCTGGATATTCAGTTTCCGTAGGTGAATGAAACATGGCTGCATCATCGAAACGCTTTGTGGTGTGTTATTCTCTAGGCTGTGGGGCAGGTCTGAGCGTGCATCTGTCGAGTTTTGGGCGTCAGATTTGCGAGGATTTGTCTGAAATTCTGGCGTTGCATGATGGCTTTGTCACCGTGCCGCAGATGCTTGTGGTTCGCGAACAGCCTGAGATCGATTATGCAGTCACGCGCAATGCCTGTGTGTTTGCGGTATTTTATTCGCTTCCCGAGACGCGGTGGATTGTGGATGCGACGCGCGCCATTGGCGGGGATATCGCACTGACGGGGCGTATCATGGATGATGAGAGCGGCCTGATTGTAAGCGTGAACCTGCTTGATGTGCGCAACAACGTGCTGCTGTTCTGCGGTTATGAGACGTGCGAGCATCATGAGGTGCAGCTTGCGGTTGCGCGCCTTGGCGCGAAGATACTGAGCCATTTTACGGATCGGGCGTCAAAGTCCTGGCTTCCGGATGTCGTGGAGATGCTCGGCACATCGGATTATCACGCATACGCGAACTGGATGAATATGCGCGAGCTGGAACGGCGCGCGCAGCGCGAGGGCGTGTCGGCGCCTGCGGCGCGTATCGTGGAACATCTGACGCATGCACTCCATGCGGATCCGCATTATGCGCGTGCCGGTCTGAAGCTCTGCGAGATGATGTCTGGGCAGCTTGAGCGCGCATCGTATGAGTTTATTCTGAGGTATCTGTCTGCGCATGTGAACGAAACGGAAGCGCTTTCGCTTGTTGTGGTACAGTGCCTTGCGCGTCTTGGCAGGCGCGCGGAAGCGGAGTCTAAATTGGATGGAATCATCGAACGCCGCCCGAAGAATGGTCTGTTTTGGCTGATGCGTGGCTGCCTTCGCACGGATGATCGGCTTTCGTCGCGCGATCTTGACGAAGCTCGCCATTTGCTTGGGAACGACTTTAACGGCTGCCGCTCTGCAGTCGATAATGCGCTTCTGAATGTGACCGGCATTTGAGTTTAGCGAGCTGCAGGGCGCTAGCCCAAAGCGAGCAGGCGGGCGTATGCCGTCTTGACGGCATAGCCCGGCCCCGGTCAGACGTGGCGAGCTGCAGGGCGCTAGCCCAAAGCGAGCAGGCGGGCGTATGCCGTCTTGACGGCATAGCCCGGTCTGCGAAAAGTGTTCAGACCATTGAAAATTTGAGTAATTCCAACATCAGGGTAAAAGCTTTTGAATGTATGCTTTCGGGCATGTTCGGAGGGCTATGGCAGTGGCTGAGACTAATAAAAAAAGCATGACAGGCGGGCGTAAGGCGGCGCTGGTGGTCTGTTGTCTGCTGTTTATGGTCTTGTTTGTCAGCTATGGCCTGCGGTCGAGTTTTTATCTGAAGGCGCGGCTTTCGTCGAAACTTTCGGAGCTCAGCGAGGTTCTGCACGGAACAATCGAATATGAGGATGTGTATGCGCTTGGCATGACGGGGCTTGTCCTGACGCATGTTCGTTTTGTGCCGGAGGATGAGTCTGTGGCGCCGATTTCGCTGGGGCGCGTGACAGTTTATCCGGCACTTTTGGGCATGTTCGTGGGGGATTTGAATGCGTCGCAGATCGAGTTTTGGGAGGTGTCTGCGCATTTTGATCTGAGCCGGAGCGATAGTCCGGACGTTGCGTGGCTTGCCAAGGTGTTTGAAGCGAGTGCGGGAAGCGAGGTCAATGTGGATCCGGGGCTGTCGGCGGTGCCTGCGTTGCCGGTCATCCGCTGCGAGTCATGCCATGTGACGGTCGATCTTGCGGAGAGCGATGCGAGCTTTGCTGTGAGGTCGCAGTCTTTCGAGGTGTTGTCGCGCGCAGATCGCGATGTGATTTTTCGCGGGGATCCGATACGGACGTGTGTAGCAGATGCGTGTTTCGACCTGAAACTTGCGCGTGTTCAGTATCGCGACAGCCTGTTTTTGTCGTCGCTTGAAGTGAGCGGTTATGAGTCGGGCGGAAATCAGGTGGATTCGCTGGTTCTGAACAATATTGAGATTGGGCGGAATGAGAAGCGGCATGCGGTGCGCGTGGAGGGCGGTAGTTTTGAGGGGTCGATTTCTGAGGAATCGTTTCTGAAAGCGTTTTCGGGCGTGTATTCGGTGGATTTTTCGCTTCTGGAGCTGCTGCATGAGCGGGATACGGACCGGATCGGGATTGGCGTGGCGCTTCGGGAAGCGGACGGGGCGACGGCGAGGATTTATGGGGGCTATGCGTTCGACGCGGGCAAGCTGGCAGTGACGTTCGATACGAACCGCTTTGATTTTGCGCGATTTGTGCGTCATGCGAATTTCACGCGTCGCCTGAGGCTGGATCATTTTCCGGTGAGTGGGAAGCTTCGTGTGATTGCTGAGCCAGAGAAACGCCGCGCTTGGTTTGAGGCGGATGCGTCAGTGTCGGATGGCGCGCTGTATTCGGAGATGATCGCGAAGGATGTCCTCGGGGGGATCAGCGGGGAAGTCGAGGCAAGCGCGTTGGTCGATCTGTCTGAAAAAACGTTCAGTATGAATGGTGCCAAGGGGCGGCTTGGGGAGATCGGGTTTGAGCTTTCGGCGTCGAGAGTGAGAATGGCTGGGGCGGATGAGCAGCCGAATCATCAGGTGAGGTTCAATCTGAAGAGCGCGGGGGAAAGCGGTTCGTTCATTTCGTCGTTGCCGGAAGGGTTTGCGCCTGCACTGTCGGGCTATGAGCTGTCTGGGCCGTATGCGCTGGAGCTGTCGCTGTCGTATGATGAGGCGAATCTCGATGCGCTTGCGCTTTCGGTTGATTTCGACCTGTCGATGGTTGAGACTTTGAAATATGATCCGCGCAGTGATTTCAAGCTCTTGCAGGATGACAATTTTCAGATTTATGTCAATGCAGCGACGATACCGCTGAAAATCGGCCCTCGCGAGCCGAACTGGGTGACATTTTATGATCTGCCGCGCGACACGGCGTATGCGTTCATCGCGTCGGAGGATGGGAAATTCTTTTCGCATCCGGGGTTCGATATCCGCGCGATACGCGCGAGTCTGATCGCCGATTTGAAGGCGGATAAGATTGTTCGCGGCGGCTCGACGATTTCGCAGCAGGTTGTCAAAAACCTGTTTCTCAATCAGGACAAGACGCTGAGCAGAAAGTTTCAGGAAGCATTTCTGACCTGGCAGATGGAGAAGTCGCTTCCAAAGCTGAGGATTTTTGAGCTATATCTGAATCTGGCGCACTGGGCGAAGGATGTGTATGGCCTTCGTGGCGCGTCGCAGTATTATTTTCAGAAGCCGGTGTCGCGTCTGACGCTGAGGGAGTCGCTATTTTTGGCATCGATTCTGCCAAACCCGATTATTTTTGGCCGCCAGTATGCGGAAAATCGGCTTTCGAGTTCGCGCATCAACAAGATGATCATGGTGGGGAACGCGCTGCTGCAGGCGAAGCGCATTTCGCAGGAGAGCTGGGATGAGGCGTTGCCGCTGCTTCAGGAGGGGAAGATTTCCGATCGTCCGCGCCCGAAAATCGAGCCTGAGGGGATTCAGTAAAGCGAGAAGGGGGCAGGGCAGTGAGCGCGCTTCGCAGGCGGCAGGCTGTTTTCGATGCGGTTTCGTCGGCATAAGCCTGCGCACGTCTGAGGGCTGAAGGGCGCTGTGGGACAGGGGCGCAAGGGATTGTGAGAATCGCCATTCCCATGAAGCGGAGCTGATGCCTGTGGGACAGGGGCGCAAGGGATTGGGGCGTAAGTCAAGACATGAGAGTGGTAAAATAATGTTTATATATTAAGCGTTGACATGCCTGAATATCGGTGATAGCCAAATTGTTAAAGCTCACATGTGATTAAGCAGAACGGTAGCCAGCAGGAGGTAATCGGAATGGCCGGATTTGTCCATCTTCATGTGCATTCGCAATACAGTATTCTCGACGGCGCGATTCGAGTTGGGAATGACCATCATCTGCCGGTGCCAGACCTGATATCTGAGATATCGAAGCGCGATGTGAAGGCGGTTGCGCTGACCGATCATGGCGTGATGCACGGGATTGTCGATTTCATCGACCGCTCGAAGAAAGCCGGCATCAAGCCTATTGTCGGTTGTGAATTCAATGTCTCGCACATGTTTCCGGGCAATCCGGACAAAGTCTATCATCTTACGGGGATCTGCCGCACGAATCGCGGGTATCTGAACGCGCTTGAGCTGTTGTCGAAAGCGAATATCGAGAACTACGATGAGATCAAGGGGTATGGGACGGTCAAATTCGAGTGGTTGCGCGAACATGCCGAAGGCCTGACGATTTTGAGCGGCGATCTTGGCAGCGAGCTTGCTCAGACCGTGATGCGCAAGGGCGATGTGGAAGGCGTCCTCAAGACGATGATCGACACGTTCGACCCGGGCTATTTATATCTCGAGATCATGCAGAATTCGTTCGAGCCTCAGAAGATGGTCAACGAATGTTACAAGCAGCTTTCGAAGAAGTTTGATATTCCGCTCGTTGCGACGAATGACGTGCATTACATCCACAAGGAAGAGGCGCTCGCGCATGCGGTGCTCGTGTGCATGGCGCTCGAAAAGCGCGTAGATATAGAGACGCTGAAAGAGTATGTCGTCGATGATTTCTATCTGAAGAGCGACGAGGAGATGTATGAGGCGTTCAAGGATGTGCCGGAAGCATGCGAGAACACGCTGAAGATCGCGGCAGAGTCTGATGCGAATGTGCGCCTCGGGCCGGCATTTCTGCCGCAGTTCCACACGCCGAAAGAGTTTTTGGAGAAGAATCACATCGAGGATCCGAAGAACGGCGTGCACGAGTATTTCAAGGAAGTAGCGCGTTCGGGTCTGGTCAAGCGACTGAAGAAGTTCCGGGAGGCGGGGAAGATTGTCGATGAGGCGGTGTACTGGAAACGCCTTGAGCGGGAGATTTCCGTGATCACGCAGATGGATTTCCCGGGATACTTCCTGATCGTGTGGGACTTCATCCACTGGTCGAAGATGCACGGCATTCCAGTGGGGCCCGGCCGAGGGTCTGGTGCAGGCTCGCTGGTGGCATACTCGATGACGATTACGGATATCGATCCGCTGCCGTTCTCGCTTCTGTTCGAGCGATTTTTGAACCCCGAGCGCGTGTCGATGCCGGACTTTGACGTCGACTTCTGCATGGACCGCCGCACGGAGACGATCGATTATGTGCGCAATCATTACGGCTTGAACAACGTCGCGCAGATCGCGACGTTCGGCGCGCTCAAGGCGAAGGCGGCGCTGAACAGCGTGGGGCGCGTGATGAATTTCCTGCCGTCTGAGATGCGCGCGCTGACGAGCCTCGTCCCCACGGATGACCTGAAGATCACGTTGCAGAAGACATACGACCGCGAGCAGAAGTTCCGCGACCTCATCGCGTCAGACCCGAAAATCGAGCAGCTGTATACCATTGCCCAGCAGGTCGAGGAGCTTTTCTGCCAGACGGGCATGCACGCGGCAGGCATCGTGATTTCCGAAGGTCCGCTATGGGATTATGTGCCCGTGTTTCGCGGCGCGCACGGGGAATATGTGGCGCAGTATGCGAAGACGGAAGTCGAGGAAGCCGGCCTGATCAAGTTCGACTTTCTGGGGCTCAAGACGCTGACGACGTTGCAGTATGCTGTGAAGTTCGTCAACCAGACGCGCGCGGCCAAAGGAGAGCCGCCGCTCGACCTGGGCATGGTGCCGCTCGACGATCCGAACATTTACCGGATGATCTCGACCGGGAAGACGGGCAACGTCTTTCAGCTGGAATCGACCGGTTTTACGAAGCTGCTGCTCAAGCTCAAGCCGTCCTGTTTTGAGGATGTCGTCGCAGCGGTCGCGCTGTTCCGACCGGGCCCGATGTCTTCGGGCATGATCGATCAGTTCATCGACTGCAAGCACGGCAAAAGCGAGATTGTCTATCCGCACCCGCTGCTCGAGAATGTGCTCAAGGAGACGTATGGCGTGTTTGTCTATCAGGAGCAGGTCATGCAGGCCGGCCAGGTGCTGAGCGGATTTTCGCTCGGGCGCGCGGACATCATGCGCCGCGCGATGGGCAAGAAGAAGCCGGAGCTTTTGGCGCAGCAGCGCACGGGCTTTGTCGAGGGCGCGGTCAAAAATGGCGTGGATGCGAAGCAGGCAGGGGAGATTTTCGACCTGATCGAGAAATTCGCGGGATACGGCTTTAACAAGAGCCATTCGGCAGCGTATGCGTTCATCACCTATCAGGAAGCCTACCTCAAATATTACTATCCGGTGGAGCATTGCGCGGCGCATCTGATCTGCGACCAGGATAATCCGTCGAAGGTCATCCGCACGATCAATGACGCGAAGCGTACAGGGATTAAGATCCTGCCGCCCGATATCAATGAGTCGGACATGAAGTTCAGCGTCGTGGGCGGCCATATCCGATTTGGTCTTGCGGGCATCAAGGGCGTCGGGGAAGCGGCGCTTCAGTCGGTGTTCAGGACGCGCGAGAAAGACGGTCCGTTCAAGAGCCTGTTTGATTTCTGTGACCGCGTGGATGCAGGCGTGAACAAGAAGGTGATCGAGAGCCTGATCATGTGCGGCGCGTTTGATTCGATCTGGCCCAAGAAGATGCGCCATATCGGCGATATCGGGGCTGCGCGCGCGTCGATGGTTGCGAGCGTTCAGACTGCGCTCGACCGTAGCAAGCAGGCGCGTGAGGAGCGCGCCAGCGGCCAGAGTTCCCTGTTTTCGCTCTTTTCTGCCAAAGCGCCGGCGGCCTCTTCAGCATTGCAGGAACGCTATGTGTCCGCGCCAGCCTGGCCTGAAGCGACAGTCCTCGAAAATGAGTTCAGCCTGATCGGTTATTTCGTGTCCGGACATCCGCTCGACCATTACCGCCAGGAAGTGGAGCTGTTTTCGGATCATCACGCGAACGAGCTGCCCGCGCTCATGGACAGGATCGATCCCGACAAGCCGTGGCGCAACAAGGTGACCGTGACGATCTGCGGCCTGCTCAAAGGCGCTTCAGTGCGCACGACGAAAACCGGCAAGCGCATGGCCAGCGGCACGCTCGAAGATCTCACCGGACAGGTGAATTTCGTGTGCTTCCAGAATACGCTCGACTCGATCAATCAGACAGTCGGGGAGGCGATTTTCAGCACCGATCAGCCGGTCATTGTCACCGGGATGCTCAAGGTCGAGGGGGAAGTGACCGAAGAAGAGGATACGCGCCGGGTGGAGATCATGCTCGATTCGATCGATTACCTGGCAGAAATCCGGCGCAAGCGCGTCTCGCATATCCAGTTTTTGCTCGATGATGAAAATTTTCCGACTGATGAACAGGGCGCCCCGAATATTGCGTGCATATCCGATCTGCAGTCGCTGCTTTCAAATCCGAAATTTCAGGGGCAGACGCACGCCTATCTGAAATACAATGCTGGCGAAGTGTGCTGTCAGCTCAAGCTGCCGTGCCGCCTCGATCTGATCGATGACCTTCTCTGGGAAGTGGACAAGATCCTCGGGTTCGGTTCGTATGAAATGAAATGACAATCCTTGGGGCGCGCCTATGCTTCGCATACGCCGCGCCAGAGACGTTCCTCGGAACGTCTCTGCATTGGGGCACGGCTATCGGCCTTCGGCCAATACGCCGTGCAAATCGGGGCGCGCCTATGCTTCGCATACGCCGCGCCAGAGACGTTCCCCGGAACGTCTCTGCATTGGGGCACGGCTATCGGCCTTCGGCCAATACGCCGTGCGTCGTGTTGGAGAAATATAAATGGGAAAACTGATCGCGGACAAATTCAAAGCTTGGGAACGCGAGTGTAATGCTCGTTTCGAACGGCTCAAGTCAAATGAAGAAGCGCTCAATCGCATTTTTATTGATATCTATGGCGTGCGTGATGAAATGACATCAGATGTTGAAGAGGATCAGGTCACAGTTCGCAAAGCAGACCTGGCGCGCGAAATCAAAAGCCTGATATCGTATGCCGTGGGGTGCATGTTTGGACGCTATTCGCTCGATAAGGACGGCTTGTGTTATGTCGGCGGGGCATTTGGGGAACTGTTCACGGGCGTGCCAGTTCAGAGCGAGGATGGGAAGGCGCAGCGCAGCTTATGTTATTTAAAAGAAGTGGCTGAGAATAGTAATGTTTCATCTCATTTTGGTGTCGTGGTTGATAATATTTTGCCAATTACAGATGACGAATATTTTGCGGATGATATCGTAGATCGATTTGTGGAATTTGTGCGCATTGCGTATGGGGCAGACACGCTTGAGGAGAATCTTCGCTTTGTCGCAGATGCGCTAGGGGGAAAAGGAAACGCCAGAAGCGTGATTCGCAGCTATTTCCTGAAGGGGTTTTATGCCGATCACTTGAAATTATATCAGAAACATCCGATTTATTGGATGTTCAGCTCTGGTAAAAAGAATGGGTTCAAGTGTCTGATTTATATGCACCGCTATGAAGCGGACACGCTTGCGAGAATACGCACGGATTATGTGCAGGTGCTTCAGGCCCGATATCGCGCGCGCATATCAGATACTGAGGCCATGATTTGCAGGGGGGCTGAGGGGGATGCGGAGAGGCTTGGCAAGCAGCTCAAAAAACTTCAGGATCAGGCTGAGGAGCTTTGTCGGTATGAAGAAAAGCTTCAACATCTCTCCGATCAGATGATCGAGATTGATTTGGACGATGGCGTAAAAGTGAATCATGCAAAATTCAGCGATGTGCTCGTTGCATTAGGCCATTGATTGAATCACGCACAACCTGCTGTATCAGAAGAGAGGCTATGTCTTTATCTGATAGCCAGCTTGCCGATAACCGCAGGCAGGTTGGCCATCGCGAAAAGAGGAGAAAATCTGTGTAAGCCTCCCCATTCAGTATGGTTAGCTGGAAGCTGTCTGAGCTTATCGGCAGTTATAATATTATATTTTGCCGAGGATGCCGTATTCAAAGCATTAGGCGTTGAGCAGCTCACGCGCCTGTGTAGGCATCTTCTTTTTTGATTGAGAAGTCGTGCGATTCGAGCCACGCGCGTTCTGCGTCATTTTCGGGTTCGTCGAAGCGTTCGATCTTAAAGATGACTGGCCGCGTGCCGTCATTGCAGCAAGCGATCATGATGCGGTCGTCATTTGTCCATCCGTGCATGATCGCGCCGCCCTGAAGGGCGGTGTATATATATCTGCTGATGCAGTCCCAGGCTTCTGCGCAGGGAAATTTGGGTTCCCGGTCGCGTCCGAAATGCCAGAAATCATCTTTGCCATCTGCGCGTTCAAAAATGAATTCGTCTCCGATTTGAAAGCATGGGCACATGCCGCTTTGGGGATCGGCAAGGTATTTGGCTTGGAGATCGGCATGAAGTTTTTTGTCAATGACTGTGACTTTGCAAATATGTTTCATAGAAATACGCCTTGAAATTTATGTGGTTGTGGATATGGCAACTTTGTTGTTGCGCCCTTCTGTCCCCGTGTTTTCGCGATTCCCGTGTTTTCGCGATTCCCGTGTTTTCGCGATTCCCGTGTTTTCGCGATTCC
>JAFUEE010000152.1 GCA_017464085.1 Pseudomonadota bacterium | reverse complement strand
ATGCGTGAAATTCTGAATTGGATACGTATTAATTTGTTCTCAAACGAAATTCTCGACGATTACCTCATACCTAAGATGACTGAACCTATTGTGAATCCTCAGCTTGCGCTGTTCTGAAAAGTTGTGGGACAGCAGTGGTGTTTACTTATTTAATTCATCTCGGATATCTGGCTTATGATAGTATAAAAAAGCAATGTTATATTCCCAATCATGAAATCCGTTCGGAATGGATTATTGCGATTTCAAATGATTCGGATTATGCCGAAGCCATCCGTATTGTAAACAATTCCAAATTATTATTGGACAAAACAGTTGAGGGCGATGCGCAGGCTGTTGCCGAAGCGTTGTCTGCGGCGTACGAACAATTGATGAGCCGCCAGCGATATAATCACGAAGCTTGCCTGCAGTGTGCGATACGGTTTGCTTATTTTTATGCGAACACGCGATATACAATTATCAGCGAGCTGCCTGCGGGCAAGGGTTATGCCGATGTCGTGTTTATCCCATACGTGCCCAATGTTCCTGCGATGATTGTCGAGCTCAAGCGCAACAAGACTACGGGGGCGGCATTGGCGCAAATTGAGCATAAACAATATTTTAATGTTATGGATAAGTATGAAGGAGATTTATTGCTCGTCGCTGTCAATTATGATGAAAAGGCGAATGAACATACTTGTGAGATCAAGCGTTTTGTAAAGTAGAGACCTTATGAAGCAAAAGGGGAGATAACTGGGGAGCCTTCGGTTGGCGCGCAAAGCGGAGACAGCGCGTATTGAGCCGTGAGGCGAAATAGCGATGCGGGGGAGGCGCGTATGGCACCGTGAGGTGACATAGCGCCGCGGGGGCGGAGCCCCGTGACGAGAGATTAAAGCACAAATGGGTGCTTTAGATATAAATTAGAATTCGAGTTCTTTATAAATGCGGAGCATTTTGTATGCGTGCGGCACGAGGCCGGAGATGCGGTCTTCGGCGGGTTCGTAGTTGACTTCGACGACGCTTGTGCGGCCGGCTTTTTTGAGAAGTTCTTCAAATTCGGGCTGCGTGTAGGGCTTGCGTTCGAGTGCGACATCGTGATCGGCGAGGAGCTGGCGGAGAGTTTTGAACTGCGAGCGTGTCGTGGCGAACATTTTGATATCGCGCTGGAGGTCGAGTTCTTCCATCCAATAGGAGGAGCTGGCGAGGAAGCCGAGTTTTTGCGCGGCCTGCTTGAGGATGCCGAAGTGCTGCGAATAGGTAATTTTGCCGTCTTCGACAGTCTGGACCGGATATTTGATATCTTCGCCGAACTCGATGAGGAACATCTGTGTGCGGAATGTAGCGAGTTTTGATAGATTGCCGATGAGGCGCAGTGAGCCGGAGTTGAGAATGAAATCTTCGGGGGCATCGCAGAGATTGAGTTTATATTTGAATATAAGCTGAACGGCATCGCCTTCGCCGATGAATGTAATTTTATTATTATCGGCGGCGTGCGCGGGTTTGAGTTCGCCATCATCGGGACGATCGTCTTCTTCTTCCTCGTCTTCGTCGCCATCAAGAGACATTTTGCGGACATTGACGGCCGGGAGATTTGCGAGGAATTCATCGGAATAGATGATATCAAATGTTTCGCCGTTGAAGATATCTGCGATTTTGTCAATATCGCCGGAGAGGATGCGGATATTTTCGATATCTTTTAATATATTTTTGAGAAGTTCCGCATGAGCTTCATCGGGGGTGAAGATTGTATAATGAACGGTGCAGTTGCAGCTCTTGATGAAGTTTTTGGCGGTATCGCCGAGTCCGCCGCCGATTTCGAGGATTTTGCAGTCGTCCATGACGGGGGCATATTTGGAAATGACATCATAGACGGCTTTTCCGTAGGATCTGTTGGAGAGTACGGGGTGCGCGTTTGCGAGGAGCGAGGAGAGGCGCGCGCAGTTTTTGTCGTCTTCGAGTGTTTGCGCGTCGAGGTCTATGATTTCGAGGTGTGTGGGCTTGCATCGGACAGGTTCTTCCCATTTTTCGAGGATTTCGCCATTTTCGTCTACGTGTGTGCGGACGAGGGATGTGACTTTTTCGTAGGGCATCGTGGAGATGAGGTAGGGAGGGACGCCGAAGCGGCGGCCTTTGAAGTTCGCGCAAGGTTCTGCGGAGAGCTTGACGGCCTGAACGGAGCAGTGGGTCCAGAGCGCGAGCGAGCATGCGATGCGGAGCTCGACTTCAGCGACGGGCTGAGCGTCTTCTTCGGCGATGATGGCCGCGATGTCGCCAACGGATTTGTCGCCCTTGATGTAGCCCCAGAGGCGAGATTCCCAGGCATCGAGGGAGATTTTCATGATCTGATTTTGGGACTGCGTGTCGAAGGCATAGATGACGATGGCTTTGGGGTCTGTCTGGTCGACGGCGATCCAGCGCGCGAGCGTGGGGTACATGTCGTGCGTTTTTTTCGGCTCGAACTCGTCATCCGGGAGGAGGCATGAGAGTGGGCGGAAGACGGAGAGGAAGTTGTTGAGCGTGTCGGCGTCAAAGACTTCGCCGAACTGTGCGGTGACGGCATCGGCATCTTTGGGGCCGTCATGGAAGAACTCGAGGAAATCGACGAGGTCTTCGCTCATTTTGAGGATATAGCCGTAGAGGTTGTGATAGACGAAGAAGTCGTCGCCGTTCTGGAAGTAGTCGAGGTTTGGGGAGAGGAAGAGGGTGCCTTCGAAGAGGGGTGCTTTTGTTTCGGTGTTAGCGGCGTCAGTCATGAAGTGGTTTCCTTATTCGAAAAGTGGAGATGCTGCGGGTGCAGCGCCTTGAAGATTAAATTGTTGAGCGCATTCGTGGACATCAGGCGTGTGCTGCAGATTGGTGAGGGGGTTTTGCTTGCAAATAGCCGCGCATGATGAGTCTTCCTCACCTGTAGAAGCGTGTTCGCGGGATGTCCGGGCGTACACATGATGTCCGGGCGTACATATATTAATGATATCAGCTTGGGGCGAGCATGAGGAGCTGGTTTCCGATGAGGATGAACGTTTTTTTGGAGACGGTTTTGGGCGCCTTCATTCGGACGAAGGTGCCGTTGGAGCTGTTGAGATCGGTGAGTGTGACGGCGTTATCGGAGAAGCGGAGGGCGGCGTGCGTGCCGGAGACGAAGCCGTCGCGTGGGAATCTGATATCGGCGTTGACGCGACCGAGCGTAACTTCGGAGTGCGCGAGCCTGTAGACGCTGCCCTCGGAGAAAGCGCCCATGATGACGCGGAGGTAGCCCCAGCCTGGTGATTCGATGCCGCCGAGGAGGGCGGTGTTTTCGCGGCTATTGTTTGAGATGAGGGGCTGGTTTGAATCGCCCTGAAAATAGCAGAGGAGTTCTTCGCCGATGCGGAAAATGTCGCCGTTCTGCAGGGGGACGGTTTCGTTTGAGATTTTGATGAAGGATCCGTTCATGCTGCTGCAGTCTTCGAGGTGAGCTTTTGTGGGGCTGCAGGTAATTTTGATATGCTTTGGACTGACATATCTGTCGGTTGCGAGGAGCTGCGAGCTTGAGCGTCCGATGAAATTTTCGCCTGCGCTGAGGGGGATTTGCTCGCCGAGTGAGCCGTCGTCGTTGACGTGGAAGAGGTGGAAAGGGGCTTTTTCTTCGGAGCGCGCAGGGAGTGATGCCTGAGGCACGAAGCTGACGCGTTCGATGGCGCGTCTGGAACCGGAGATTTCGGCGGCTGAGAGCCGAGCGTGTTCGGCGGAGGATTGTTTTGCGTTGATGCGCGGCTGTAAGGAAGATTTCATGGGTGATTTATCGTGATCGTGTGCAGGCGTGTGCTGGACGGGCGTCATGGCATACTGGCTGTATCTTGCGCCGCAGTTGACGCAGAAGCGGAATTCGTCGGAGAGCGGTGCGTCGCAGACGGGGCAGTTTCTGCCGTCAGTGAGCTGCATCGCTTTCGGTGGCATGGGTTCGGGTGATTCTTCTAGCGAGAGCAGGGCCTTGCGCGGTTCGTCATCCGGGGTGCCGAGAACGGGCTGAACGTTGCTGTCGTCGAGGAGCGGGAGGTCCTCATCTGACTTGTCAGCATTGCGCGCAGGAGGATTCTGGGTGTCGGGAGTGGTTGCGGCCTGCCGGTCGATTGCGTGGCGTGTAGCGAGGGGATTTCCGCAGTGCACGCAGAATTTGAGGCCGTCCGAATTTACTGTACCGCATTTCGTGCAAATCATAATCAATCCAGCTGAAAGCGTTCCATGAACACATAAAAACATTGTCATCATTTCCTAAAGTGAGAGAATTGTCAATCAGTTGCGGCGGTGCGCGTACGGAAAATGGCGCAAACAGCACCGCGCGTGCGCGGCCAAGGGCCGTAAGCAGTTCAAGGAAGGAGATAAAAATGACAGAGACGGTTGTGCTGTTAGGCGGGGAGAGCGAGGAACGGGAGATCAGTATCCAGTCTGGTCGGAATATCGCGGAGGCGCTGAAGACGGCGGGGATTGAGGCGGATGTTTATGACTGGGATCCGAGCAGGATGCAGGATTTTCTGGGGAAGGGATATCGGCGGGTGTTCATCGCGCTTCACGGCGGCAGCGGGGAGAACGGCACGGTGCAGGCGATGCTTGACCTGGCGGGCGTGGCCTATACAGGGGTGAGGATGCGCGCGGCGTCGATATGCATGGACAAGCTGCTTTCGAAGACGATTGTGTCGAAGCGGACGGACGTGCCTGTGCCGGGGTGCGTGACGCTTGGCGTGCGAGAGGCGCGTGAGATGCTTTCGCGCGCGGATCATGACTGGCGCGAAGTGATCGAGGCGGTGGGGCTTCCGATGATCGTGAAGCCGGCGCGGAATGGTTCGAGCGTGGGCGTGACGCTTGTTGAGCGAGCATCGGAGATTGACGGTGCGGTGCGCGCGGCGTGCCTTTCTGACGACGAGATCGTGATGTTCGAGCAGTATATTCGCGGTCATGAGCTGACGGTGGCGATGCTTAACGGGAAGGCGCTGGGGGTGTGCCAGATCATTCCGAAGAATAAATTTTACGACTATGATGCGAAATACAACCGCGATGATACGGAGTATCTGACGCCGTCGTCGCTGGGGGAGGCGTTCGACCGCGAGCTTTGCGCGCGTGCGGAGAAGGTTGCATGCGCGCTGGACTGCATGTCAGGCGTTGTGCGGATTGATTTTCTGGCGGACGAGTCTCTGGAGTCGTATTTCCTCGAGGTGAACACGGTGCCCGGCATGACGTCTCACAGCCTTGTGCCGAAGATCGCGCGTTATGCGGGGTATGAATTTCCGGAGCTTTGCCGGATGATTCTTGAGATGGCGCACTAATCCCTGGGGAGGGCAACGGGCAAATCTGATTTCCGGGGTTGGGGCGTTCGATTTCCCGTGGTTGGGCCGTTCGGGCAGACCCCGGGCTGATATCAAGCGCCCCTTCGGGGCGATTAAGATGCAATCAGCTTGAGGTTGACGCCATATTTCATAGCCATGCCGGTAGAACATGGTTATTTTGCTTGGGAGGGGGATGTATCCCCCTTCGCGTCTATTCCGCGTGACAATCGGCATGGCCTTTTGTCACGCGGAATACGCCGCTACCCCCTCGCTGGGCGCGTGCACCGGAGGGGAAATCCGTGTGCCTGTGGTCATGGACAGCTTCGAAGGCGATGGCTGAGCCCGATTGGGAGTCGAGAAAAAACGCGATATGCGAGAATGAGTCATCGTGAGCTTTGACAAAGTGGTTTTGTGTGTGATAAGTAGGCAGGGGTTTGGCTTGTGCTTAAAAAAAACGAGCAGGAGAGAGGATGATAACGATACAGTGTTTGGCTTTTGAGAGTCCGGCGCTAGACTTGGATGTCACGATGTTTATCCAGCTGGGCATATTCGTGCTGTTGTTGCTGGCGCTGAACAAGTATGTATTGAAGCCGTATTTTAGAGCATACGACAAGCGATACGCGATGACAGAGGGCGCGCGCGAGGATGCGAAAGCGTTGCAGGCGAAAGCGAGTGAATCGCTGAATGCGTATGAGAGCGAGCGTCAGAAGGTGTACGCGGAGGTGGAGACGGAGCGCAAGCATAAGATTGCGGAAGCGAACGAGGCCGCGTCGAAAGTCGTGGAAGCCGCGCGAGCGAAGATTCAGTCGGATCTTTCGGTGAAGCAGCGCAATCTTGAGCTGGAGCTTGAATCGGCGCGCCAGAGCGCGTCGTCAGAAATAGATGCGATTTCGCGTCAGATCGCGGACAAGATATTGGTGTAGACATGGACAAAGAGGCATCAAAGGGCAGCAGTCGCAAGACGAAGGCGATCATCTGCGCGGTTCTGATTCTGGCGTGTTTTGTGGCGCATTATGCGCTGCTAGGCTCGCTTGAAGGCCAGAGCGAGACGGTGAAATATTTTATAGAGAAGTTTCTGCCTCAGTGCGGCAACTCCGGCATTGTATTTTTGCTTTTGTGGTATTTCGGAGCGCCATTGGCGTCGAAGTACGTGGCGGATCGCAAGCAGGCGATCGAGCACGACATCGAAGAGAGCATGAAAGTGAAGGATGCGGCGGAGGAATCGTACAAGGAGACGGAGACGAAGCTTGCGCATTTGAATTCAGAGAAGAACAGGATGCGCCAGAGCTATGAGGCGTCTGCGAAGGAAGAGAGCGCGCGTCTTGAGGAGGAGGCGAAGCGAACAGCGGAGCGTATGGCGAAAGATGCGGAGGCCGCGTTCGAGCTTCAGGCGAATCTGGCAAAGCGTCAGTTTGAGGCCGAGGTGATGAGCGAGGCGCTTGACCGTGCTCGCGAGGAGATTGTGCGTCGAGTGTCGTCAGACAGCGCGCTTCGCGACCGTCTGATTGACCAGAGCATCGCATCGTTGGAAATCTAGGCCGTTGTTGGAGGCAAAATGAGTTCGAACACGACAGCGCTGAAATATGCTGAGGCGCTATTTGGAATAGGGAAGAGCAGCGGCAAGCTTGCGGTGTTTCAGGCGAATGCGGAAGATTTCAACGCGCTTCTGGAGGGATCGAAAGACCTGAAGGTGTCGTTATCGCATCCGAACATCCGTCGAGCGCAGCGGAAGGCGATTCTTGAGGGTGTGCTGTCAGGATGCACGTATGACCCTGTGTTTTCGAATTTCCTTCGTCTGGTAGTGGAGCGCGGCCGGATACAGTATTTTTCGAAGATTGTGGCGAGTTTCAGCAAGCTTCGCGACGAGGCGGACGGCCGAGTGCGGGGTGTGGTGTATGTGGCATCTCCGATGAGCGCGTCGCAGCGCGAGAGGCTTCGCCAGAAGGTGCATGAGCGTCTTGGGAAAGAGGTGCTGATAGAGGAGCGTATTGATCCAGCGATTATCGGCGGGCTTCGTCTTGAGGTCGAGGGGCGCGTGTACGACAGTTCGTTGCAGCGTCATCTGGAGCGGATGCGCGAGGTGATGCTCGAGCGTTCGGATCACTGAGGTCATTGTAAGGCATTTTTAACGGCGGGAACGGCATAGTGTTTCCGCAACATACTTAAGGGAAAGCGGATGGCTATCAATATTGAAGAAATCAGTCAGATAATCCGTAAGCAGGTCGAGGATTATGACCGTCAGATCGAGGTATCGGAATCTGGCACGGTTATAACGAGCAGCGACGGCACGGCGCGTGTATTTGGCCTTGAGAATGCGATGCAGGGAGAGCTTCTTGCGTTTCCGCATGACGTATTCGGTCTGGTTCTGAACCTTGAAGAGGACAACGTGGGTTGTGCGCTTCTGGGTGATGCGCACCTGATCTGTGAGGGCGATGTGGTTCGCCGCACAGGGAAGATCGCGTCAGTTCCGGTAGGCGAAGGACTTGTAGGGCGTGTGGTGAACGCGCTCGGGCAGCCGATTGACGGTCTTGGGCCGATTGTGTCGAGCGAGACGCGTCCGGTCGATATCAAGGCGCCTGGGATTATTCAGCGCCAGAGCGTTTATGAGCCTTTGCAGACGGGTCTGAAGGCGCTTGACGCGCTTGTGCCTGTTGGCCGCGGGCAGCGCGAGCTGATCATCGGCGACCGCAAGACGGGCAAGACCGCAGTGGCTATCGACGCGATCATCAACCAGAAGGATACGGGAGTTTACTGCATCTATGTCGCGATCGGCCAGAAGCAGTCGACAGTGGCGCAGGTGGTGGAGACGCTTCGCAAGCATGATGCGATGAAATACACGATCGTGGTGAGCGCGACGGCGTCTGAGTCTGCGCCTTTGCAGTATCTTGTGCCTTATGTCGGCTGCACGATGGGCGAGTATTTCCGCGACAACGGTAAGCACGTGCTTGTGGTGTATGACGATCTTTCGAAGCAGGCTGTGGCGTATCGCCAGCTGGCGCTTCTTCTCCGTCGTCCGCCTGGGCGCGAGGCTTATCCTGGCGACGTTTTCTATCTCCATAGCCGTCTGCTTGAGCGAGCGGCGAAGATGCGCGAGGACTGGATTGTCGTCAATGCGAGTGCATCAGAAGATACGGAGACGGGCGTGGACGGCAAGATTTATCCGGGTGCCAAAGGCCGTGAAGAGGCGGAGAAGGTCGCGGAGCAGCGCGGTTCTTCTTACAAAGTCATCCGATATCCGAAATCCGGCGGTTCACTGACTGCGCTCCCGATTATCGAGACGCAGGCGGGCGACGTTTCGGCATATATTCCGACGAACGTGATTTCGATTACGGACGGACAGATTTTCCTCGACACGGATCTTTTCAACGCGGGCACGCGTCCGGCGATCAACGTCGGTATTTCAGTGAGCCGAGTCGGTGGCGCGGCGCAGGTGAAGGCGATGAAGCAGGTTGCCGGCACGCTTCGACTTGACCTTTCGACGTACCGCGAGCTTGAGTCGTTTGCGCAGTTCGGCTCGGACCTTGACGCGGTGACGCAGGCGACGCTTGCGCGCGGGGAGCGTCTGACCGAGATTCTGAAGCAGGGGCAGTATGTGCCGATGCCCGTGGAGAAGCAGATCATGTCGATTTATGCGGCGACGAACAACTGGCTGAAGGATTACCCGCTGAGCGTGGTGCGCCGCTATGAGTCGGAGATGCTGACGTATGTGGAGACGAATCACAGCGATATTCTATCGGATATCCGCAGCAAGAAGAAGCTCGATGATGACCTGAAGGCGCGAATGGACAAGGCGCTTGAGGCATTCAAGGCATCGTTTGATCCATCGAAGAAATGAGTTCGCCGGCATCGCAGGATGCCGGTCAGAATTGAGGAAACAGAAAAATGGCGAATCTCAAGCAGATCCGTAAGCATATTGCGAGCGTACAGAATACCGGGAAGATCACGAAAGCGATGAAGATGGTGGCTGTATCGAAGCTTCGCAAGTCGCAGGCGGCAGTAGTGGCGACGCGCCCCTATGTGAACGAGCTGATCAACGTGATCGAGCATCTTGTGGCGAAAGCGGACGGCGGTCAGCATCCGCTTTTGAGGAATCCGGAAGTGAAGAAGCGCGCTGTGCTGATTGTCGTGTCTGGCGACAAGGGGCTTTGCGGTGCCTACAATCACAACATCGTGAAGAGTGCCAAAAAGTTTGTCGCGGAGCGGAGCGGCAATCACGACCTGATTCGTCTGATTTTTGTCGGCCGCAAGGCGTATGAAGCGATGCGCCATGTGGAAGGGGATAACATCGAGAAGCAGCTTGTGGAAGGTGGCTGGGACCGCAGTGCTTCGGAGGTTGCCCTTGAGATCAGCAAGGGTCTTTGTGAAGCGTTTACGGAAAATCAGCTCGACGAGGTGTATGTTCTGTACACGGTGTTCAAGAGCGCGATTGCGCAGAGCGTGGTGCTTGACGGCGTTCTTCCGCTTCAGTCGATCATCACGAACTGCGACGCGGACGGCAACCCGCTGTTCTCGGCGGAGGAGAAGGCGCAGCTTGACGATACGAGCTACATCTATGAGCCGTCAAATCACGAGATTCTGGACATATTGCTTCCGCGTGCGGTTGCGATTCATGTGCAGAGGAGTCTTCTCGAGGGGCTAGCGAGTGAGAACGGGGCGCGCATGACGGCGATGGACAATGCTGCGCGCAATGCGACCGAGATGATCGGCCGTCTGACGCTCCAGTTCAACCGGGCCCGTCAGGCCGCGATCACGACCGAGCTGAACGAGGTCGTGAGCGGCGCGGAAGCATTATAAACTTGTCAGTCATCAATATTAAGCAAAGGGAGTTCACATGAGCCCGAATACAAGTAACGGCAAAATTCTTCAGGTCATTGGGCCGGTTGTAGACGTCGCGTTTGACGGCGATCTTCCGGAGATTTACACGGCGCTTCGCGTTTCAAATCCTTCCATCAGCAAGAAGGAAGGCAATCTTGTGCTGGAAGTGGCGCAGCACATCGGGGAGCATGTGGTGCGCTGCATCGCGATGGACTCGACGGACGGTCTTGTGCGCAATATGCCCGTCATCAATACAGGGCGCGGCATCACGGTGCCCGTCGGCAAGGAAGTGCTCGGCCGTATCATCAACGTGATCGGCGATCCCGTCGATGAGCGCGGCGATGTGAAAGCGAGCGAGGCGTGGGAAATTCACCGCGCGATTCCGAGTTTTGAAGAGCAGGCGGTGTCAGTCGAGAACTTCGAGACGGGCATCAAGGTCGTCGACCTTCTGGCGCCTTATGCGAAAGGCGGCAAGATCGGCCTGTTCGGCGGCGCAGGCGTCGGCAAGACGGTCTTCATCATGGAGCTGATCAACAACGTCGCGATGAAGCACGGCGGCTATTCGGTCTTTGCGGGTGTCGGTGAACGCACGCGTGAGGGCAATGACCTTTACTGGGAAATGGTAGAGGCCGGCGTTATCGACCTCGCGGATCAGGACAAGTCGAAGGTCGCGCTGGTGTACGGCCAGATGAACGAGCCGCCCGGGGCGCGTGCGCGTGTCGCGCTTTCGGGTCTGACGGTTGCTGAATATTTCCGCGAGGTGAATCATCAGGACGTTCTTCTGTTTGTCGACAACATTTTCCGTTTCACGCAGGCGGGTTCCGAGGTATCGGCACTTCTGGGCCGTATCCCGAGCGCGGTAGGTTATCAGCCGACGCTTGCGACGGAGATGGGAGAGCTTCAGGAGCGCATCACCTCGACGAAGAATGGTTCGATCACGTCGGTACAGGCGATTTATGTGCCCGCCGACGACTTGACTGACCCCGCGCCTGCGACGACGTTTGCGCATCTGGATGCGACGACGGTTCTTTCGCGTCAGCTTGCGAGTGCCGGTATTTATCCGGCGGTGGATCCTCTCGCATCGACGAGTACGCTTCTTGACCCGCTCGTCGTTGGTGAGGAGCATTACAGCGTTGCGCGGCGTGTTCAGGCGACGCTTCAGAGGTATTCTGAGCTTCAGGATATCATCGCGATTCTCGGTATGGACGAGCTTTCGGAGGAAGACCGTCTGACGGTGAACCGCGCGCGCAAGATTCGCTATTTCCTTTCGCAGCCGTTCTTTGTCGGTGAGAAGTTCACGGGCATGGCGGGCCGTTATGTCGAGCTCAAGGATACGATTCGCAGCTTTGACGAACTGCTTTCGGGCAAATATGACGACCTTCCGGAGGCAGCGTTCCACATGGTTGGCAACATTGACGACGCAGTAGAGAAAGCAGAGAAGCTGCGCAAGGGTGTATAAATGTCAGATCGACTTGATGTGAGAATAATCACGCCGGACCGCGTTGTTTACAAGAGCAATTCGGACTCTGTGGCGATTCCTGGCACGACAGGGGAGATGGAAGTCCTGCCGGGTCATATCGCGCTCTTTTCGACGGTGAAGCCAGGTCAGATACGCATAAAGGATGGAGAACAGGAGATCATTTATGCGTGTGGCACCGGGCTTTTGGAGGTGTGCGCGGATCGCGTGACGCTTCTTGTGGACTCAGCGGCGGGCAGCCGTGAGATCGATCCGAAGGAAGCGGCGGCGCTGATTGCCGAGGCGGAAGACAAGCTGAAGGGTCTTTCGAGCGAGGACGAGGAGCAGCGGTTTGCGTTCGAGACGCAGCTTGCGGCGGCGAAAGCGCGCATCGAGGTGTACGAACGCACGTCAGGCGAACATGTTCCGCAGCATGGATTTTCGCGCATCAGCATGGAGCCGATCAAGAAAGAGGGCTCAGAAGCGTCAGCTGAATAGCGCGCGGGCAGTCCGGACGGGTGTTTTTGAAGGGCATCCGTCTTTTTTTGGCATGCGTAATGGTGTGCGCAGCCAGCGCCGGCGCGCGTATGCCGTGACGGCATAGCGCGCCGGGGCCGGCCGTATCGGGCTTTGCCCGAAAGGCCGGCGATGCGTGCAAACGCGTGCGAGCCTCGTGGATGTTCTGTGCATAAGAAGGATTCGTTGGACATGGGAGCGGATGAGGAACGTCGGGAAACGTCTGCGTCAGGGGCGGAGCCTGAAGTACATCAGTCTGAGGCTGCGCTTGACGCGCTTGATGCGACGCCGGAGAACAGGCGGCGTTCGGCGCTCGTGCTTGGGATTATCGGCGCGCTGTTTGCGTGCGCGGTGGCGATGGTGTTGATGGTGCCGCCGTTGAGCGGGCAGGTGTCGAAGGGCGCGGATTCGCATTACCATGAGCTTTCGTCAGTATCCGTGGCCGAAGCCGGGGCGGAGGGGCGCGAATTTTCCTATGCGGCAGTGACAGGGCCCATATTTTATGCGCTTGAGGTGTCTCAGGAGACGAAGTATGGAAACGGCGGCGTGTCCCGTGTGAAGTTTCGCGGAGTGCTGGAGCTGTCCCGTCCGGAGCTTCGTCATTTTGAAGACGAGGTGACGCTGAAGTTCAGCCGGATTGATGTGCATGTATATGACGGGGAGAGCGAGGTGGGGCTTTCCGAGACGGGGCGTATGCTTGAGGGGATAGCGCTTTATACGCGCTTGACAGGTCGCGGGGGGCTTCTGAACGTGTATCCGGAGGCGAAGATCAACCCGCAGGTCGGGCGTGTGCTTTATATGCTTTCGGATGCGGTGCGTGGGCTTTGGCTGCCGCTTCCGGAGGGTGCGTTCGGTCGGGGCGGTCGTTACCGTGTGTCCGACGGAGGGGAGGGCGCGGTCCGGCGTGTCGACGTGAGCGCGGAGTCGGTTTCGCCGTCCGGCGGCACATTTTCGACGGAGATCGAGGTGCATTCCGGCGCGAAAGTCGGCGGAGGAGCCGGATCGTTCACGTTGTCTGACGGCATGCTTGAGCGCGCGTCCTATGAGATTTCGCGTACCGGCGCGGTGTTTGCGGGCGGTGCTGAGCGGCAGGTAGTGAGCGTCCGTGCGGTGCGAGCCGAGTCTCCGGAGGCCGCGTTTGCGGCACCGTGAAATGCCGGGCAGGTCGAGAGAAAAGAATGTGTGCGTAACAGTTCATCTGATTATTGAAAAAGCGAGCGAATTCCTTTAAAGTAAAAGGGCTATGTCGTATTGTACTGCGATAATGTAACGAACAGCGCACAGGACAAGGAAATACAGAGCAGTACCGGGGTCGCGGTATTGCGGATCAGGAGGAGAATATGGATAAACGGAAGTTGGCGTTTTTGCTTGGCGCAGTGATGATTTCGAGCGCGAGCCTGATGGGATGCGAGGAGGAGGATCCGTTTAAGCCGGCGGATGTCCAGAAACCTGATGATCCCGCGACACCAGGCACACCGAGCAAAGTACAGACGCTCAATGATTATTCAGAAGAAGACGGTGTGAACGCGGAGAATGGCCAGCTCCATAAAGACATGAGCAAGGCGAACAAGGCCTGTCTTCGCGATGACTGCATGACATCTAAGGACTGTGCGGACGAGGTGAATTACTGGGCGTGTCTTTGCTCGACGAGTGATGCGTCCGCGAACAAGTGCACGTCGTGGGCGGCCTGCCAGAATATCGGCACGTGCAAGATCGAGTGCGGTCCGGGGGTGAAGATCAACGGCCAGGAGAGTTGCTCGCTGGCGGTGTGCGCCGGTTCATCGGCCTGCGCGTCTGCGTGCGTGCCGTCCAATCTTCCGGCGGATGGCGATTACGACACCGACGGTATTCCCAACCTCGTGGAGACGAACAGCGGCGGCAATTCGGATCCGTGCCTTGCGGATACGGACGGCGACACGATTCCGGACGGCTATGAGGATCTGAACCATAACGGCGTGTATGAGCCGCACCTCGGGGAGACGAAGCCGAACGATGCGTCGAGCATGCCTGCCAACAAGGATGTGTATGACCTCCAGCAGGTGGTGTGCAAGGCTTCCGATATGAGCGGCAAGACGACGGAGCTGAAAGAGATCCGTATCGCTCAGATGAAGGGCGCGACGTATGCGCATGAGAGCGCGGCGACGAAAGACGTGACGGTGTTCAGCGATGCGGACCACAAGGTCGTCGGTTTCTTCGGAACGCTTTCGGACAAGCGTTATACCGGTCAGCAGCTGCTGAAGAACAGCGCGCTGAAGGACGGTTATTTCGCAGAGGAGTCGAACTTTACGAACTCGATGCCGCTGAATGTGTGGCTTGAGAACCAGACGGAAGCAGGCGTTCCCGTGTATGATAAGACAAATCTGCAGATCGTGCCGGATCACACGGTGAGCCGTTACAAATATTCGATCACGCTCGAAGAGGGGCAGACGCTTGAGAATGTCCGCGATGCGATCGCGAAGGTGTTCGATGCTTCGCTTGATGTCGGCGGCGCGACGGGCAGCACGAGCTGCGCCGGCAGTTCGAACCCCGAGGATCAGGGCAAGGCGATTCTTTACCTGGCGCGTTCCGAATATAAGGAAGGCGGGAAGGCTGTCTATGCATACAGCGGCGCGCTGACCTGCCGCAGCACGAACACGGCGAGCAAGAGCGGCGCGGCGAAGTCGATCGAGGCGATGAACATGCTCGATGACGTGATTTCCGGAACGCTCGTTGCACCGAAGACGCTTGCGAGCGCGGTCACGGGTTATGATCCGTTCAAAGACTTTGTGTGCCAGACCGAAGTGTTCGGCAACGCGGCCGGTACCGTGGACTTCATCTGGGTCATCGATAACTCGGGTTCGATGGAAGACGAATTGACGAACCTGACGAACACGGTCACCGCATTCACGGAGCGCCTCGCGACTTCCGGTATCGATTACCGCCTCGCGGTGACGACGACAGACGCCTATCTGATCGACGAGACCGGCACGGTGAGCAACGGCAGCTATAGCTATGACAAGGATGGTGTCAAATATACTCCGCTTGTAGTTGGCAGTGACGCGCTCGGCACCGACCTTGCGACTTCTAACGCTCAAATGTATGCTGTGAGTTATCTGAATTATCTCGGCATCCATACGGATGATGGGCGAGGGTTCTCCTGTTTCATCGCTAAGGATGCCCCGAAAGGTGTTGAGACGTTCATCTCCAATGTCGCTGGCAGAATTCAGAATGGTTCTCGGAAGCCGAATATCAACGGCAAAGGTTATGAGGACGGCCTCAAGAGCGGCGCGCTCACGCTCGAACGCCTCGGCCTGACGGTGAGCGAGAATTCTGCGGATATCAAAGACGAGCTTCTCTATACAGTCACGGATAAAGATCTGTTCGCGACGCTCAAGCGCAAGACGGCATTCGGCGCGCCGAGTCGCTATGATTCATGTACTAATCCGAGTTCATCGAATACTCCAGTTTGTGCTAGCCTTTTGCCGGCCTGCAATCTCCGCGAAAATGCCCTCAAGTACATCATCTGGGTTTCCGACGAAGAATCCCGTCAGTTTAAGGAAGCAAAGGATGAGCAGGGTTCGGTCATTTCGGCGAGCAACGCGCATCTCTATGGCTGCCGCACTGGTTATAAGCTCAGCGATGGCACGATGAAGACCGGCCAGTATAGCGGCGGCGGCGATGCGGAATGCAACGAGCCGATGGTTGCGGAGCTTGAGGAGCTGATCGGCACGGACAAGCTGACCTACGATATGTCGCTTGAAGACATCAAGAAGGCAGCGCCCAGATATTATGAGATGCTCGACTACTATCTGAAGATTTACAAGCGTTATGCTGGCGACAGCGACGTGACCGGCTTTGCGCTCGTCGGCGACGTCGGCGCGCAGCGCGGCGGTATCTGCACGACGCTGAAGATCTGCAACGGCGTTTGCAAGGACAAAGATGGCCAAGTCGATACGTCTGCCAATGGTCAGAAGGGTGTCGGCTGCTTCACCTGCGAAGGCACGTATGAAGATTCGGCGCAGGCAGTCGTGGGCGCGGATTACGGCCTGTCGTACATCCACATGGCGCGTTTCCTGAGCAACGAGAAAGAGGGCGGTTTTGCAAGTATCTGCAACACGAGCTTTGAAACGAGTATCGACGCGATCTTTGAAGACGTGGCGGGCCGCGTCGCGTCGCATCCTCTGAAGGGCTATCCGATCGCCTCTACGATTCGCGTGGCCGTGAAGAGCGGCGGCAAGGCGAAAGAGCTGACGCGTGGCGCTTCGTCCGACGGCTGGAGCTATGATGCTTCTCAGAACGCGATCGTCTTCAGCGGCGCGAACATCAAGAAAGATGACTATATCGCGATCTCGTACGTCATCTGGAAGAAGAACAACGGTTGATGCGTGGCTCGGCGCTTTGCGCCGGCGTTGCGTGTGAGTCCGACGAGCCCTTCTTTCCGCCTGGGAGGAAGGGCTTTTTTAATATTTCTTTAGTGTCAGCCGGGCGTGTCGATGCGCGTCCCGGCTTGCCGGGGGATGCGCCGGGAGTTTTAGTTTGTGAGGGGGAAGACTCCCCCTGCGCGGCTATTTCGCGTGCGAAATACGCCGCTACCCCCTCGTCGCATTGAAACCTTGTTGCGGGCTGGTCGTGAGAGGAATCGTATGAAGCGAATGGTCGGTATTTTGTCGGTTGCGAGCATGCTGTGCGGCGGCGCTGCGCATGGGGAGGTCATTCATGCGGGCGGGACGGATCGTGGTGTGGTGCGCGACCACAACGAGGACACGTTGCTGCTGATGCCCGAGTCTGGCGTGTATATTGTGGCGGACGGCATGGGCGGTCATGCGGCCGGCGAAGTCGCGAGCGCGATGGCGGTGGAGAGCGTCCGTGTGGCGGTAGAGACGCCGTTCTGGGGGAAGTTTGACAGCGTGCTGCCGCTGTACCGCACGATGACGGTGCTTTCGTCATTTTATCAGGCGAACCGGAATGTTCTTTCAGCATCGCTTTCGAACCGCGCGCAGCGCGGGATGGGGACGACGATGGTGGGGGCTGTTGTGCGCGACGGCGCGGTGGATGTCGTGAATCTAGGGGATTCGCGGGCGTATCTGATCCGCGCGGGGCAGATTGTCCAGATATCGCATGACCATTCGCTCGTGCAGGCGTTGATCGACAGCGGGGAGCTTGACACGCCAGAGAAAGTGGCTGCATTTCCGCATAAGAACATCATCACGCAGGCGATAGGGACGCGCCCCGAGCTTGCGCCGGACGTGTTCCATGTGATGTCGCGCCCCGGGGATGTCTATCTCTTGTGCAGCGACGGCCTTGTGAACGAGCTGTCGGATGCGGAGATACTTGGAATTGTGGAGGCGCATACGGAAAATCTTTCCGAGGGGGTGACGGCGCTGATCGACCAGACGAATGCGCGTGGTGCGCGCGACAATGTGACGGTCGTGCTTGTGAAGGTGACGGGCTGAAGGTCATGGCGTATGGGGTGCGCGAGCGCGTTGGCCTGCGTATCGGCAAAGCCGATAGCGGGCTCAGCGAGCCGTATGCCGTCAGGCATAGGGGAGCGCGCTGTAAAAAGCGTGATTGCGAATTGTATGCGAGAAATTTTGACCGTAGCAAGCAGTGCTGTTATATGGTAAGATGAAAGAAGTCTTTTCTGTCTTTGGAAAGGAGCGAAAGTTGAGGCGATATCTGATAGGGGCTTTTTTGATTGTGCTTTTGAGCGGCGGAACTGCGTATGGCGAAGAGAGCGGCGCGGTGGAGGAAAAGCTCTATAATTTTGACGATATGCTGATAGACGGAGCCTTTCGGGATCCTCAGGGGATGTTTGAGCGAGCCAGGGCGGAAGCTAAGTTTGAGGGCGTGTTGCGTCTTGAACGCAGTTATATGCAGCGTTTGGAAGAGAATGCGCAGGAAACATCAATGCGACCGTGAAGAACGCGTCGAAAAGGGAGTAAATGAATGAAGATCATATGCAGTGGCTGCGGAGCGAATCATTGGCTGTCTGACATGCAGCTGTCGGACGGGGGCTGCAATGTAGTCTGTCCGCATTGCAGTACGACGAATTTTGTGGATGCCTCGATGGTTGATCCTGCGTCCTTGGAGCCGCGTTGGTACTATGCGATGAATGATGACTCCGTGGGGCCCCTTTCGACGCGCGATATGGAGTTCAGTTTCCAGAACGGGCAGATTACGTTTGATTCGTATGTGTGGTGTGACGGGCTTTCGGATTGGATGGCGCTTTCCGCGGTGTCTGAGTTTGACTATCTTCGATCGCCGGTGCAGGGGGAGCCTTATGGCGTGAATGAGGCGACTCGCGTTGCAGGTGCGAGCGATGGTTTTGACGGCTATCCGTTGAACAATATCGGCGGCAACGGGGAGGAGACTGCGGCGATCGACATTACGGAATTCAACGGCGGCGGTTTCAGTCCGTTCGACAGTAACAGCAGTGCCGGGATTGTCGGCATGGACGGCAAGGCCGCGAAGGACGAGGAGCCGGATTTTGAGATGCCCGGTTTAGCGAGCCCGAGCGCGAACGAGATGGTGGGGGCGAAGAGCGAGAATTCGGTTCTGTTCAGCCTGAGCAGTCTTCAGGCAGTGAGCGGCAGCCTGAATGGCGGTTCTGCGGCGCCCGCCGCGAGCGCGGCGCCAGCTGCCGGCCTGATTGACGTGAAAGCGCTTGCGTCCCAGGGGCCTGTGGTGCGGCGCCGTCAAGCGGATGTTGTGGACAGCTTTAACACCGGCAGTCAGGTTCCGGTGGCGCAGGTTCTTCCGCTTGGAACCAAGAAAGATAATTCGAAGTTAATTATCGGCGGCATCATTGGCGGTGTGGTTCTTATCGCGATTGTTGCGATCATCCTTGTCGTTGTCAGCAGCAGTAACGAGAAGGCTCGCAATGACCAGCTGGCTGCTGAGGCTCAGGCAAGGCAGGAACAGGATCGTCATGCTCAAGAGTTGAGAGAGAAGGAGCTGGAGGTTGAAAAGCTGAGGCTCGAAGCGGAGGCGAAGGCAAAGGCCGACAAGGAGGCAGAGGAAAAGGCGGCGAAGGAGGCGAAGGAAAAAGAGGAAGCTGCAGCGCTTGCGAAAGCTGAGGAACAGAAAGCGGATGATGCCCCGAAAGCGGATGCCGCGCCCGCAGCGCCTGCGGCGAAGAAGGCCGCGCCGTCCAACACGAAGTCTGACACGAAAGTTGCAGCGGCAGCGCCTGCGGCGCCGAAACCGGCAGCGGCGGCAGCGCCGGCAAAGAAGGCAGAGCCTAATAAGCCTGCGGCGGCAGCGCCTGCGGCAGCAGCGGCAGGCCTTACGAAAGCTGAAGTCCAGAGCGTTATTCGTGGCAAATTCGGCGATGTTCGTACATGCGCTCGTACATCACAGACAAAGGGCAAGATGAAGGTCTCGTTCAACATCAAGGGCGACGGCCGCGTCAGCAATGCGAAGGTCGTGTCGCCTGAATTCGCGAACTCCCCGGTGGCATCCTGCGTGCTCAAGGTCGTTAACAGCATGAAGTTCCGCGCGTCTGGCGCTGCGGATCTCCCGATTACCTATCCGTTCGAAATCCAGTAATTCTGGGGGGATTTGTTTGTTGCCCGGTCTGAATAGGCCGGGCTTTTTTTTGGCATGAATATGCGCTGAGAGGTAAAAATGCAGATGTGCGGGTCATTTTCATGTCTTGGCTGGCGGGGGATGGCTGCCGCATCTGGCGCAGTCATCGCGGAATCGCCAGCTCCGCCCTTCTTCATGGAAGGGAGAGAAAATTAGAAATAGCGTGTGTCTTTGCGCAATGAGATGAATCGTGTTATTGTATATCGTTAAACTTGGGGCGTAAGTTCCGGATGAGGGTGTGTTTATGGACGAAATGACAAAAGACACGAGCATTTATCCGAACGGCACGATTGTGGCGGATCGGTATAAGATCGAATCATTTCTCGCTCAGGGGGGGATGGCGCAGGTCTATGTTGCGACGCAGCAGCAGATCAACCGACTCGTGGCGCTGAAAGTGCTGTCGCCGATGTTTTCGATGAATCCCGGCGTCGTGATGCGTTTTTTTCGCGAGGCGCATGTGATCGGGTCACTTGTCCATCCGAACACAGTCCGCATCTACGATATGGGGGAGACGCCTGACAAGCGCATGTTTATCGCGATGGAGCTTCTGAAAGGGGAGGAGCTGAGCGAGCGCATCAAGCGCGGGCCGATGACCCCTGCCGAAGCGCTCCCGATCGTCCGTCAGGTGGCAGGAAGCCTTTCGGAGGCGCACCAGCTGGGGATTATTCATCGCGATCTGAAGCCTGACAACATCTTCCTGACGAACATGAATGTCGTGAAGGTGCTCGATTTTGGCATCGCGAAACTTAAAGATGACGACAACAAGGGCGGCAAGAAGCTGACGAAAGCCGGCACGGCGCCCGGCACGCCGGAATATATGAGCCCCGAACAGGCGCGCGGCAAGGAGCTTGATGCGCGTGCGGATTTATATTCGCTTGGCGTGGTGCTCTATGAGATGCTGAAGGGGCAGCCGCCGTTTGAAGAGGCGACGTTCCTGGGCACGATATTGATGCATATTCAGGCTGCGCCGCCGCCGCTGCCGGACAGCGTTCCGCTTCCGCTGAGGAATTATGTGATCAACCGGCTTCTTGCGAAGGATCCGAACAGCCGGCCGGCGAGCGCGGAGGTGTTTATCGAGGAAATCGACGATCTGAGCCGAAAGCTCGGTCTGAGCGGGGATGATGATTCTGCGAAGCTCAAGGCGGAGATTGAATCGCTCAGAAGCGAGATTCTGCAATTGAAATCTGGGGATACGAGCGCGCTTTCCGATGCCGATTTGTCCGGCGAAAGGGGGGACGGCGGCCGTCGGCTGGAGATTTCTGAAAATATCAAGGTCGCCGCGTCTCGAGCAGTATCAGAGAAGCAGCAGTCAATGGTGCGCGAATCGGGCTCTGGCGGTGCGGTGCCCCCGAAGCTTCCGCCCCAGCGCGTCCGGGCTGTTGCTGTGCCAGCGCGTGCGGCCAAAGGTCCGGCTGACAAAGGCGCGCGCGATGCGAGCGTGAATATGCCGGCCGTGGGGCAGGGACAGCCGGTGTCGCGCGAGGATTCCGGATTTCCCGGACTTCGCGGCCAGCAGCCGCCGGTCAAGCCGATGCCCGGATTTGAGGAGCCAGTCATTTCGGGGATGCGTGCCGCGCAGTCGGCACCGTCCATGCCGCCGGTGCCTGGCAAGCCTTCGGCCTCTAAACCTGTGCTCAAGTCTGTCGTATCAGGCGGGCTTGTCTCGAAGCCATCCGGGGTGACGGTGTCTTCCAATGGCAGTATCGAGGCCCGGCCGGCCGGGATGCCAGAGATTCCGGGCAATGCCGTTCGGATGCAGAGCAGTATGAATATTCAGCCTGCCTCGCCAGCCAATATGCCTGGCATGTCTAATGGGCCTACGCCGATGACTGCCGTTCCCGGCATGGGGATGCAGCCGCAGGCGCCCGGCATGGGGATGCAGCCGCAGGCGCCCGGCATGGGGATGCAGCCGCAGGTGCCCGGCATGGGGATGCAGCCGCAGGTGCCCGGCATGGGGATGCAGCCGCAGGTGCCCGGCATGGGGATGCCCTCGCAGGCGATGAATATGCCGCGTCAGCCTGGCATGTATGGCACGATGATCAATATGCCGGTTTCGCCCGGATATATGAACGGCGTGATGCCCGGCAGCCCGATGTATAACAACGGTGCCATGGGGATGCAGCCCGGCATGGTGAATATGCCCGGCTATCCGAATATGCCGGCCGCTCCGGGGCCTCGCATGACGCAGCAGGGCATGGCAGCTGTAGGTGGCATGATGGGAGGGATGATGCCCTCGGGCGTGTCGCCGGTGATCGAGGATGGGGATTTTGTACCCTATCCGCGCCACATGCAGGCGCAGATGGGGGGCGGGATGCTCGGGGGGGGCATGGCCCCGATGGGGCCGGGGATGCAGCCGATGGGCATGCCTCAGGGCGGTGGCGGCTATGAGCGCGCATCATATCCGCATACCTCGGCATCTGGCGCGCGCGGCTATGGCGGCATGGATGAAGTCGACATGGACCGCGCGTCCGCGATGAGCCGTCCTAAGGACGTGATGACCGGCAGGGCTGCGCGCTCTTTGAGCGGCAGCCGGGACATGAAATTCATGATGTTCGCGCAGCCGCTGACGCAGAAAGCGGGCAAGGACAAGCTCGGCGCGTCCCTGAAACTCTGCAAGGATATCTGGAACGCCGTGATCAGTGGCCCTAAGGCCATATCAGTGATGTACAACGCAGCACAGGATACACCAAATCTCCTGAAGATCCTGCACCTGATGGTGGACCGGAAGCGCGAGTGTTATGCGGATGAGCTGTGGGAGATCGTCGATTACGAGCTTGAAGAGCGCGTGGATGACAAGGGAAACATGCGCATCGGGATTCAGTTGGAGACACGGGATATCTGACTTCACAAGCTAGCATAAAAAATGTTAGGATGAGACAAGGAGTGCGCGTGTCGAGCGCGCAGAATGATCAGGAGATACGCGGATGGCGATGGAATCATGGGATGATTCGTTGGACAAACGGTCAGAGTTAGCGAGGAACAGGGAACGCGAGCGCACGCGGCGTCCGGCCAAAGGCAAGATCGGCGGAGAGAGCGCCCGTAATCTTTTGAACAGTGTTCTTGATGATACGGCGGCAGCCGCCGAAGAGGAGCGCATCCGCCTTGAAGAGGCGCGCAAGCGTGCGGAAGCGGAGGCGCGTCACCAGAAAGAGCGTGAAGAAGAGATGGCGCGCATGGAGGCCGAGCAGGCGATCATGGCGGAGCAGCAGGCCCAGGAAGACCTGAAGCACCACCAGGAAGAGCTTCAAGCCCAGCTGCAGCGCCAGAAAGACATCGAGGCAGGCATTATCGACCTCGAGGAGGAAGCGCGTCAGAAGCGTGCGGAAGAAGATCGCATTCGCGCGGAAGAAGCGGAACGCGTCCGCAAGGCGGAGGCTCGCAAAGAGGCGCTCGCGCTTCAGGAGCATCAGCAGAATGAGCTTGAAAAGCTGAGGCTTGAAGAAAAGGCGCGAAATTCGGAACCGAAGAAGTCCAAGCTGCCTGTTGTCCTTGGAATCACCGCTCTGATGGCTGTGCTTGCGCTGGCTGGCTGTTTCGTATTCGGCGTGTTTGACCGTGGCAATTTTGACGAGGCGGGTTACTATTACAATCTCTCCGAGGAAGTGAATTCACGAGGTGTGGCCTTTGTCGAAGACAATGTCGATATCATGAGCGTGAAGACATTGATGGTGAAGCAGGCGGAAGATCCGAAGCCCGTTGCGAAGCCCGCGAATCGTCCGAAACGTCCTGCGGCTGCAGCGCCAGCTGAGCCGAAGCCTTCGCTCATGGGTGGCCGCGGCGGTCTTTTTGGCGGCGGTAAGCTTTAATCCGTTCGGGGGCGTTCTGGCGCTCCCGGTTTGATGGTAGGGATGTAGATGAAAAGACGCCTGAAAAGATTTGCGTCAAGAGCGGCATTGGGGCTGTGTCTGTCGGCCGGTGCGGCGATGATGGGGTGTGTGGAGGCCGACGAGCTTCCGACTGAGCCTAATACCCCGGGTATCCGGCTGGGCACTCATGTTCAGGATTGGCGCGACGAAGTCATATATCAGCTGATTGTCGACCGCTTCAATAACGGCGATATCAACAATGATTTTAATGTGGACACCCGGTCGCTGAGCCGCTACCACGGCGGCGACTGGCAGGGGATCATTGATAAGCTCGACTACCTGCAGGCGCTCGGCGTGACGACGCTGTGGATTTCCCCGCCGGTGAAGAATGTCGAGGAAGATGCCGGCTTTGCGTCGTATCACGGCTATTGGACTGTCGATTTCCTCAAGCATAATCCGCATTTTGGCGATCTCGCGACGCTGCGCCGCCTCTCAGACGAGCTCCATAAGCGCGGCATGAAGCTGATCCTCGATATCGTGACCAATCATGTCGGGCAGGTCTTTTTCTATGATGTCAACATGAACGGCCAGGCCAATGAATGGCTTGCGGGGCGCGGCGATTCGGACAAAGGCTCGACCTATACGGACGGGGAGCTTTCGCGTCTGACCGAGTATGACCCGGACTTCATGGCGCATGGCATCGATGCCTATACGTCGATGGGCATTTCCGGTCAGGCGCCGATCGTGTTCTTCGATATGCCGAACATCAGCCGCATGGCTCCGGGGCCGAAAAATCTCGACCTCGACGGCGATGGCAGGATCACGACGCCGATCGAGCAGATGGGCTTCTCCAACCCGAACTGGTACCATCAGCGCGGGCGAACATACGACTATGATACCGGCTCGGACGGCTGCACCGATTACAGCACGATGCGCTGCACATGCCCGCGCAATATCACGAATTATGACTATACGGATGGCGGTTTCCTCGATGGCTCGTCGCGCGGCTATTGCCAGAACGACCAGACGCTGCTGGGCGATTTCCCCGGCGGCCTCAAGGATGTCGCGACGGAGCGCGAAGATGTCCGCAGGGCGATGGTCCAGGTCTTCTCGTACTGGATTGATGTGACTGACTGCGACGGCTTCCGAATCGACACGCTCAAGCATGTCGAGTACTCGTTCTGGGAGTACTTCGCTGCCGCAATCCGCCAGCACGCCAAAGACCGGGGCAAGAACAATTTCCTGATGTTCGGGGAGGCTTTTGACGGCAACGATATCCTGCTCAAGAGCTATGTCGAGAACGAGAATTCAGTAGATTCCGTGTTCCTGTTCTCGCAGAAATATGCGATCGACAACTCGATCAAATGCGGTCCGGGCAACACCGCGCCCTATTGCGGCAACGGCTCTCGCCAGAACGGCACGTCGCAGCTCTATGGGTGGGATTACACCTGGCAGTCTGGCGGCCGTCATGCGCTGTTCAGCACCACCCCGCGCGTCAACGGTGTCGTCGATGCCAATGGGCAGGGCGTCGGCCCGCGCGACCTTCTCGTCAATTTCCTCGACAACCACGATGTCGGCCGCTACCTGTTCGACCGCTCGGATCTCAAGGGCGTCGATTCGCTCAAAAATGCGCTGTCGTTCCTCGTGATGCAGCGCGGCATCCCGTGCATCTATTACGGCACGGAGCAGGGCTTTATGGGCGGCAACGATCCCGGCAACCGCGAGGATATGTGGGACCGTTCGGCGTCGATCTTCGCGCGCGTGCCTGAGCTCGGCTATACGTCCTATCAGCCGTGGGATATGGCCAACCCGCTCTTCCAGCACCTCCAGCAGCTGATCCGCATCCGCAAGGCGGTGCCTGCGCTTCGCCGCGGCACGGTCAACGACAACGTGTGGCATTCAGACCGCACGTCAGGCGCGGATGCCGGCCTCTATGCCTTCAGCCGCACGTATGAGGGGAAATCGGCGCTCGTCGCGATCAACACGAACGAATCCCAGGCGGTCTCTATGCAGGGCACGCTCGGCACAGGCATGCAGGTGCCGTGGCAGAGCGGCCAGCTCGTCGATCTCCTCGACACGAGCTATACGGTCAATGTTTCCGGCGGCATTGTGAACGTCAATATTCCGGCCATGAAGACCCGAATCCTTGTCCCCGTTGATGACAAGTCCGGTTACGGTCTCTGAGGTGGCTTTTTAATCGGGCGCCGCTTTCGGCCTTTGGCCGATACGCGCCGCTTTCGCGCGCCTATGCTTTACAGCATACGGCGCGCGTTTTCGTTTTTGCGTATCCGTCCTGTGTTGCACATCACACATTTCCTGTTTTTTTTGAATTCGTGTCAGGTATGTCTGGGAAGTGTTTCAAAAAAGGTTTTACATTAATTTGACATAAAGAAAAAAGTCTTTTATCTTTGCTCCAAAATCAGGCGGGTGAATGAAGTGATAACGTCCACATGAGTTCGCAAAATCGAAAAAGCTAAAAAAGCCATTGGAAATCCAGTATGATGAACTTGCCTTCAACTCTCATCTTACAGGAGGAACCAATGGCGAGAGGTATTGATAGAACAGAATTGCTTGAATT
>JAFUEE010000151.1 GCA_017464085.1 Pseudomonadota bacterium | reverse complement strand
GGGGCAACCACTTTCTTTGGGGCCCAATGAAAGAGGTGCCCCCACACCCACTCCAGAAATAAAGGCAATGGGAAGGGCGCTTTTGCGGCTGTTTGGTTGGACGTTAAGCCATTCTGTTTTTGGGGGACGGTTAAGGCATTCTTTCGAGACTGTCTTTGGGGACATTAAGCCAGTTTTTCGAGGCTGTCTTTTGTTAAAGCCTTTCGCACATTTTGTGTGGGCTCGTTGAGCAGTGGCTAAAAAAAAAGCCCCGGTGATGCCGGGGCTTTTTTTATATCATCGGGAGGGGGTGATTATTTGAAAACATCAAAGCCGACGGTGAAGAGGATGTTGTTCGTGATCTGCCAGTCGAGCGTGACGAACGGATCGCGCTTGACCTCGAGGCTGTAGTCGAAGCTGCCCCAATCCATAATCTTGACGCTGATTTTGGCCATGATTTCGGCGTGGATGCGGTCGACTTCGTCGTATTTTTCTTTGTCGAAGTTACCTTCGAACGGATAGTAGATGCGTCCGTAGAGCTCCCAGTTGAAGCAGTCGACGAGGACGCCTTTGAAATCGAGGCTGCCCTCGACACCGACGGAAACCGTCCAGCCGTCACCGAGGTAACGGACATCGTAGAAGGCATCGTCATCGTCGTCATCGAAAGCGGTATAGCTTTCGCCGTCAGAATAGAGTTCCTGACCGGCGACACCGACTTTGAAGGATGCGTTGAAGGGCACGCTCTGATAGGGATCCATGAAGAGACCGATGGATTCTTTAAGCGTGAGAGGGATACCTGCGCTCGCGAGCTTGACAGATTCCTGTGCTGCGAGTTCCTGTGTTTTTCTGAGCTTGGTATCGTCTTTTTCGTCGATCTTGGTGTCTTCATTATAGAAGCGAACGGTGACCGGAGTTGCAGAAATATAGGAGCCCGGGAAGATTGAGGTGTTGAGCTGGAAGCGGAAGAAGGGGCCGAGCCATTCGACGTTAGGAATACGATAGAGCAGCATGCTCTGGAAGTCGAAGATATCGCGGGATTTGACGAAGCTGTCGATTGTCGGGGTTTTGCTCATCATGTCTTCGATGATGAGTTTGTTCTGCCATTCGAGGGCGCCATTTTTGCCAAAGTTGAACACGCCATCGATTGCGCCGTTGAGTTTGAGGCCGAAGGCGAAGTTGATGCCATCGTCCACGCCATCCACGTCTTTGTTGTAGTTCATCTGGGCGCTGCCGCCGATGAAGAGTTTGGGATACCAGCCGCTGTCACGGGTGATGCCAGTTTTTACGGTTTCTTCGAGTGATTTATCCTTAATGACAGCATTTTCTGCATCAATGGTGACGCTGGAATCGCCCTGGATGAATGAGTTATCCTGAGCAAGGGCGCTCGTGGAAAGCGTACCGGCAACGAGCATGGCGCCCATTGCCCATGGAAGGCGCTTTGAATTCTGAAACATGTTTACTCCTGATATTTTGATCAAATGATCAGAACAGGCCCTGAAAGGGCATGGTGACTAGCAAATGGTATTTGGCATCTCGTTGAGATGCAAATGCCTTAAATAGGTCGCATACTCTACAACTTTTTTAGCGTCTTATCAAATTTTTGAGACGGCAGGATGTCGAAATATTGGGAAAATTTTAAGGCAGGGTAATACATTGCGGAATTTTTTGATTTTTACTGGGGTGTTTTATAGTAGTATTGAAATTATTATGATGGTTGTCCTGTCTCAGGCAGGGCTTTTTCTTTAGGAGGCGAAGATGAGTAGTGAGTTTAAGCGAAAGTTTGCGCTGATGTGCTGCGCGGCGATCTCGTTTTCATTTGCGGCTTGTGGTGATGAAAGCGGTTCGGTCGGCAATAAGGGCGATCAGGGCGTGAAATGCGGTGATTCCGTGTGTACCGGAGAGCAGGTGTGCGAAGATGGCGTCTGCAAGGACAAGCCGAAAGATGATCCCTGCGCGAAATGCGGTGCGGATCAGACCTGCGAGGATGGCGTCTGCAAGGACAAGCCGAAAGATGATCCCTGTGCGAAATGCGAAGCCGGTCAGGTCTGCGACCCGGATGCCGGCACATGCATGGATCCGCCAGAAGATCCTTGCGCGAAATGCACCGATAAGCAGGAATGCGTGAATTTCGAGTGCGTGGACATTGATCCCTGCGCGAACAAGACGTGTCCGGATAACACGCGTTGCGATCGCGAACAGGATGGCCAGTGCGTGGACATCGATCCTTGCGAGACTGTCGTATGCCTTGCGGATCAGACGTGTATCCAGGCGCAATGCATTGACAATGCATGTATTGAGAATGGCGTGGAAAAAGACTGCGGCGAAGGCCAGACATGCTCCAAGGGTGAATGCGTCGATGACGGCTGCCAGAACAAGACCTGTGGGGAGGGGTATCAGTGCATCAAGGGGCTCTGCGAAGAGACCGCGTGTATCAATTATTTCTGCGATGAGGGGCGCACCTGCAAGGGCGGCACGTGCGTTGATAACGAATGTCTCGACAAGACCTGCGATGAAGGCATGGTCTGTTCCAAGGGCAGCTGCACGTATGAAATCTGTCTCAGCAAAGAGGCGTGTTCGGCGGGTAAATTCTGCAATGCGGAGGGCGCATGCGAGTTTATTAATGCGCCAGCGATCTCCCTCGACGAGCCCGAGGATAAGACATCCGACGAGAGCGGCAAGGCAGTCTCCCTGACGCTCCATCTCAACAATGCGCCGACAGCTGAAGTTCGCGTGGGGTGCGAAGTCGTATCCGAGAGCCAGAACAAGGAAGTTGAGGCCGCGTGCGAAGAAATCGTGTTCAATGCCGACAACTGGCAGAACGAGCAGACGGTTCTCGTCACCGGTGTCGATGATTATCTCAAGGATGGGGATCAGGTTTATAAGATCAAGGTCACCACATCTTCGGAAGATGCCGACTTCAACGGGCTTGTCACGGAGTCCGTGGAGCTGACGAACATCGATATGACAAAGCCTGGCTTTGTTTTCTCGGAGACATCGCTCACGACGTATGAAGATCAGGAGTCTCCTGCGGCCACATTTACTGTCCAGCTTTCGTCGATTCCTTCGTCTGAGGTCCGCCTGACGGTTTCATCTTCCAACGCAAAAGAGGGCACAGTCGAACCGGGAACGCTCATTTTTAATAAAGATAACTGGGGGGAGCCGCAGACCGTGACTGTGCAGGGCCAGGATGACAATGTCCGCGACGGCAATGTGAATTACACGGTGTTCTTTGCGCCGTCCGAGTCGAATGACGAGGATTATAATGGCATTCAGGCATCTCCGATCAAGGTCACGAATATCGACAACGATGTCGCAGGCCTCAATATTAACATTCCGGCCGAAGACTTCGAGGTCCTCGAAGGGCAGAATCAGACAATCCTTGTGAAGCTGAATACTCAGCCGAAGAAGGAAGTCAAGATTGCGATGGTCGTGGATAATAAAGACGAAGCGGCGTTCAATGTTCCCGAGATTACTTTGGATGCGGAGTCTTGGAATACCGGCAAATCCGTGTATCTTTCCGGCATTTCCGATTATATCATCGACGGTGATAAACCGGTCAAGGTGACATTTACTGCGGCATCTGAGGATGAGGACTATAACCTTGAGCCGGTCGTGTTTGACGCGCTGGTGAAAGATGTGGATGTCGCCGATCTGGTCGTCAACATGGGCGATGCGCCGGTCGTCAAGGAAGGCAGCAACGACATGGTGACGATGAGCGTATCGCTCGCGTCCAAGCCGACAAAGGATGTGACGGTTGCCGTGTCTGTGACGGATGACAGCGAGCTCAAGGTGAACAAGAAATCGCTGACCTTCAAGCCCGATTATTGGGATATTGGGCAGGATATCCTTGTCAACTCAGTGGATGACGAGATTGTCGATGGCAATGTGAAGTCGAAAGTCGTGATGGCGCTGACTTCCGGCGACAGCAATTTCAACAGCAAGGTGAAGGAGGTCGAGTTCACGACAGTCGATGACGATATCGCAGGCTTCCTGATCAGTTCGAATGCCGCGTCGTTCCCAGAGAACAGCGGCTCGTCGATTACCATGGATGTCAGTCTTCAGTCCCAGCCGACAGCGGATGTCAAAGTGACGGTCTCTTCGACGGATGCATCCGAGCTTGTGGTGGACGGCGTATCGTCGCTGACGTTTACGAAGGCGAACTGGAAGACGCCGCAGAAGATTACGGCGAAAGTCGTCGATGACAAGATCGCGGATGGCACTCAGACGGCTCAGATCAAGTTCGTGGCGGCCTCGGAAGATCCGAATTTCAACAAGATTGAAGGCCTTTCGGCGGTCTATACGATCACGGATGATGATGCGCCTTCGGTTGCATTGTCCATTCCTGTCACGACAGTCACCTACGCGAGCCCGTCAACGGATGCTGCGATTGTGCTTGGTGTTCAGCCGACATCAAATGTCACCGTGACGCTTTCTTCGCCGGATTCCAAGGCTGTGACATTCTCCCCTTCGACCCTGACGTTTACGACATCCAACTATAATGTTGAGCAAAAGGTGAAAGTGAATGTCAATTTTGACGGCATGGGCGCGTCTTCAAATGCGACGATTTCTGCAAAAGCAGCGGGGACAGGTTACAATGCCACGAGCAACAATGTGGTGCTCAGTCTGATCAACATTCCTGAAGTTCAGAACTTTGCTTATACGGGCGGTGTTCAAAATGTGACGTTGCCGGCTGGCAAGTATAAATTTGAGGTCTGGGGGGCTCAGGGCGGCAGTGGTTTCAATACGACTGGTGGCAACGGCGGTTATGCCGTGGGAACGATCACATTGCCTGCCAAGACAAACTGCTATGTTGTCGTCGGCGGAGCAGGCGGCAAGCCGACAGCGGGCTATAATGGTGGCGGCTTGGGCGGAACCGATTCTGGTGCTGGTCAGACGGCTGGCGGTGGCGGCGGTGCAACGGATATCCGCTGTGTGGCCAACAATCTGAATAATCGTGTGATTGTCGCTGGCGGCGGTGCTGGTGGCGGTCGTGATGGTTCGACAGGTGTCGGCGGCGGTGCGTCTGGTACGGCCAGTGCTGAAAGTTATTCCCAGGCAAAGACAGGTAATCCGGGTACGCAGAATGCGGCAGGCACGTGTTATGAGACAGTGCGCGGTGCGACAAGCGGTGCATTTGGTGTTGGCGGCAATGGCAGCACGAATCACAATGCGGCTGGCGGCGGCGGCGGCGGCGGCGGCTGGTATGGCGGCGGCGGTGGCGTCAGCACTGTCGATCACGGCTCAGGCTGGTCTTCGGGCGGCGGCGGCGGTTCGGCTTATGTTCTGACATCGTCCTCTTACAAGCCTGCTGGCTATGCCATGAACAGCGCGAGCTATTATTTGATAAATACGCAGATGACAGCGGGCAATGTCTCGTTCCTGTCACCTGCCGGCGCATCCGAGACCGGACATCCTGGCAACGGGTATGCGCGCATCACGCTTGTGAAATGATGCGTGTCTGAGCGCGCCGCTATCGCGAAGCGATACGCGGCGTCTTTGGCCGGGCTATCGCCGAAGGCGATACGCCCGGCCATTTTATTTATGCGCGCCGTATTGCCGAAGGCGATAGGCGCGCGCCGGCGCGTATGCCGAAGGCAGAGCGGCCGGCCCGAAGAAAACAAGAGAAGATGGGGGATCGCGTGCGCTGGCGAAGCGGGCGTGAGGAGGACTGCGGCGCGATGGGGTTATTTCCTTGAAACCCTATAAAGAACGCGTTAAAGACGCTATCTTTCTGATGCGGTCGCAGGATGGGCCGCTGCTTTGAATTGTCATTTCTGAGTGATTGGATGTTTGAATACTTTGTCGGTCTCAGGTATCTGCTCAATCGGACGCGAGTGAGCCTGTCGATCATTTCGGTCATTTCTATCTGTGGCGTATTTTTGGGCGTGACGGCGCTCGTGTCGGTCATTTCGGTCGCGAGCGGCTTTGAGGAGACGTTTCGCGACAAAGTGCTCGGCGTGAACAGCCATGTGCTTGTCATGACGTACAAGCAGGACGATTTCCGGGAATATCGCGATGTGCAGAAGACGCTTGAGGATTTTTCTCCGGAAGTTTTGGAGACGGCGCCGTTTATATTTCACGAGATGATGATCGCGATCGGCTCGAAAGTGTCGGGCATATTGATCAAGGGCGTGGAGCCCGAGACGATGATGGGGGTGAGCGATCTGGCGAAATACATCATTGCGGATGATGATGATGCGCGCCGTGCGCTTCTGGACGAGCTTCATTACAATCCGTCGCGTGATGGGGAAGTGCCGCCGGTGATCATAGGCCGCGTGCTGGCCGAGCATCTCAAGGCGAATATCGGCGACGAGGTGCGCGTCATATCGCCGAGGCGCGGTATCGTCGGGGAGCATCGCTATGGTCCCAGCCAGATGGAGCCCACGCAGAAAAAGTTCAGGATTATCGCGCTGTATGACTCCGGGTTTTACGATTATGACAACCGCCTTCTGATCTGTGATTACAAGGCGTTGCAGGAATTTTTCAACCTGGACGATGTCGTGACGGGCGTGGAAGTGCGCGTGCGCGACATCAACAAGACCGGGGCGTTGCGCGATGCGGTGACGCCTGTATTGAACAGCAATCCCGGGATCGAGCGTTTCAAGGTGATCGACTGGCAGGATCTGAACCGGAGCCTTTTTGCGAGCCTCCGCATGCAGAAGGTCACGCTCTCGATCATCATGCTGTTCATCGTGATTGTGGCGAGCTTCAATATTGTGGGCACGCTGATCATGATGGTGCTGGACAAGCAGCGCGACATATCGATCATGAAGTCGATGGGGGCGAGTGACGGGATGATCATGCGCATGTTCATCTATCAGGGGATGATGATCGGCGGGATAGGGACGGTGCTGGGTCTTCTGGGCGGTCTGGGCGTGTGCGAGTTCTTGACGGTGTATGATTTTGAGCTTGATTCGACGGTGTATTTGATCAGCGCGCTTCCGGTCAAGCTGGAGCCTGGTGTGTTCGCGGCTGTGGCGCTTGCGACGATGTTCATCAGCTTTCTGGCGACGCTTTATCCGTCGTGGTGGGCGACGCAGCTGTCGCCGGTCGAGGGATTGCGATACGAATGATCTCTGTCTGTCCGTGCATTGCGGGGGCGCGATGCATGAAGCGGTATGATGTATGTTTGGTCTTGGAGTGCCCGAAATCTTTGCAATTCTGGTGATCGCGACGGTCATCCTTGGGCCCGAGCACATGCCGAAGGCAGCGCGCATGATCGGCCGCTGGAGCGCAAAGATACGGAGCGCGGCGACATCGTTCAACGAGGCGATTTCGAATGACAAGGACCTGAACGAGATACGGACGGAAATTGGGGAAGTGCGGTCGGAGCTTTTGTCTGCAAGGCATGAGCTCACGCAGGCAGGTCGGGAGGTGTCTGAGGTGACCGGGCGCGCGCATGCCGCATTTCGGGAAGCGCAGGCGGAACTGAAGAATTTTCAGGCGGTGAGCGGGCGCCCGGCGGAGGTGGAAGCGGCGCGTGAGGTGTCGGACGCGCCCGAGGCATCGTTGTCCGAACCTGGGGCTGTCCAGGAAAGTTCCGTGACGGATTACATGTCGCGCCCGATGGGGCGGCTTGGCGTGACGTCTGAGCGCGGTGATGAGCGCGCTGAAGGTGCGGTCAGGCTTTCGCGTCCGGTCCTGTTGCCAGGGCCTGTCGCTCGCTTGGTGACGCGCCAGAGCGTATCGCTCGATATGCCGTCAGAGGATGCGCGTGGCGGAAACGCCGTTGCGCTAGAGGAACCCGATGTGCGTAGAGCCTGTCTTTGGGTGCGGCGGCTTGATATGCCTCGGGTGTCTGTCATGAAAGGCGTGACGCTCACGCGGGTACGGCTGGATCATGTCTGAAGAAACACAGATCGCACAGAAGGATGCGCGCGGGATGCCGGTGGCGCAGGAGAATCTCGACAGCGAGATGCCGTTTTATGCGCATTTTGCCGAGCTGAGGTCTCGCTTGATCAAGAGCCTCATTGCGGTAGCGGCTGGGGCGGTGGTGTGTTTTTCATTTTCCCCGGCGCTTTATGCGCTGCTGGCAGAGCCGCTCAAGGCGGCGCTGACCGGGCCTTCGCAGTCGCTCGTCTTTCTGAGCCCTGTCGAGCCATTTTTTGTCTATCTGAAACTGAGCCTTCTGAGCGGCATCCTTCTGACGCTGCCGTTCGTGTTTTATCAGATCTGGCGCTTTATTGCGCCCGGGCTGTATGCCCACGAGAAGAAGGCGCTTGTGCCGCTTGTGGCGTGTTCGACGCTGGGCTTTCTGCTGGGGGCGGTATTTTGTTATTTCGCTGTGCTGCCGTTGGGGCTCAATGCGCTGATGGGCATGGGGATGACGGAAGAATTTTCTGCCAATGCGCAGATCTCGATGGCATCCTATTACACGCTGGTGATGCGTCTGATTCTGGCGTTCGGCGTGGTGTTTGAGATGCCGATATTCAGTTATTTTCTGACCCGGCTTGGCGTGATCACGCATGAGACGCTGGTTCGGCATTGGCGGATCGCGGTCGTGATCATTTTTATCATTGCGGCCTTTCTGACACCGCCGGATGTGATCACGCAGGTTGCGCTCGGATTGCCGATGTGCCTGCTGTATGTTGTGTCAATATTTGTCGCCAAAATGGCGGGCAGACACAAGCAGGCGGAATAGTTTCGCGCTTTTTTTGAGTGCCTGTTCCGCTACGCGCTTTTTGGTTTGATCGATTTTGTGCCTCACCGATACGCGCGTTCGCCAGCGCGGCGCGCGGCAGGGGGAGCCGTTTAGCATTGGTAGTGTCCATAAAAGTTCGCAAAAACCAGAAATCCAGTCTCGGCGAACATCACCTAACATAATTTTGGAGAGAACTTGCATCAATGTATGCCCTCCCCGTGTTTTGCCAATTGTCAGTATACTCGATAATGTAGG
>JAFUEE010000150.1 GCA_017464085.1 Pseudomonadota bacterium | reverse complement strand
CGTAAACAACGTCACTGTTTTTTCTCGTCTGAGAATCCACGGTATCACATCGGTCTTGTCGATGTAATAGCCATTTCTGTCCATAATCTGTGTAAAAAAGTCAGTTCCCGCGATGGGGTATTTCCGTTTTTCCGCCATATCCGTCACTCCTGTGCCAAAGGCGCGCAACGCGCAGCGCGCATTATAACAGGAAATAGAGGAATAGGGAGTGATTGACAGTTCACCGCTTGTGGCGCGGACTTGCTCCCCAAGAGACGTGTTAAACGTCTCTTCGGCTCACTACGTCCCGCGCATCGGCCTATGCGCCGCAGGTGCATACGGCCTCTTGACCGCCCGCTATGTGCTCCCCCGCCGGTCTGCGCGGCGTATCGGCACAGCCGATAGCCACGCACCATGCGCGCCGTATGCCGTCAGGCATAGGCGCACCACATGCGATGAAAAACGTATCAAATAATGACCGCTTCAAGGCATTGTGCTAACATCCGCACGGCGTTTTTTTTAGGAGAAGCCTATGTCCCCCAACCACCTCCCGATACGATCTCTACTCGCTCTCCTCATTGCTGCGGCATCCGGATGTTCGCTAGACGAGATCCAGGAATATGGGGACTCTTGCCCACCCAAGCAAAACAAAAAAGCGCAGCTCTCGTATATTCAGACATCTGCCGACACACAGTGCCGAAGCGGCGAAGCATGTTTCGAGGAGACATTCGCGTCTGGGAAATGTCCGAAAGAATATGCGGGCTGCTATCTCGATTCGCAAAAGCAGTTCTACTGCCTGTCCCGCTGCCCTGCCGGACAGATCGCCTGCGACGGTCAGTGCATCAGCCCGGAGACAGACAAGACTTTCTGCGGGGCGACTGATGCGTGTGGCGATTATGGATGCTGCGAGAATTATACGACATGCAGCTGGTGGGAGTCCTGCAAGAGCGGCAAATGCGTAGAAACCATCTGCGAAAAAGGCCAGACGCGATGCATAGGCGGCGTTGTACAGAAATGCGTGAACCACGTTTGGGAAAAGATCGAGACCTGCCAGGACAATGCGTGCAACGCCGAACAGACGAACTGCCGGACAGTGACCTCGTGCATCGCTGACGGTGAAATCATCCTCAATGGCGCAGACGGCTGCCAGGGGGGAGATATCGTAACATGCAGCAACGGCAAAATACTCCCCAAGGAGACGTGTTCGGCAGACACGATCTGCACGCTGAGCGAAGACACCTACAAGTGCATGATCCCTACGCCAGACACATGCTCGCTGGGCGGTCAGAGCGTCGCGCACGGCAGTTATGTCTGCGACGGGCAGCTCAGGCGCGGCTGTTTCAACGGCTATCTGGATGACGGCACGACATGCCCGCCAGACAATCATCCCGACCGCACGTTCTGCAAGCTCGGCACTTGCGTCGTGCCCGACCCTTGCATCGTCGGGAACAAAGTCATCGCGCACACCAATGCTGTCTGCGACGGCAACCGACTCAAAATGTGCGTCAATGGCGCGCTGGACGAAGGCAAGGACTGTCTGGACAACACAGACGGGCGGATCTTCTGCCGCGACCGCGCCTGTGTCGTCCCCAATGACTGCGAAACGGTCAAGCACAACACGTTTCAGTGCAACGAAAACAACCAGCGCACCGTCTGTCTCGATGGAGAGATTGTCATCTCTGAAGACTGCGGAAACAAAGGCACTTGTTCGCCCGAGGGATGCATCCCGCGCTATGACAAGATCCGAGACATCCATCTCGATTATGACAGGCTTGTCGATTCAGAAATCTGCGCAGGGACGAGCGAAGGCATGCATCCGGCAGAAATCACGGTCGAAGGCGTCGTGACAACGATCCGCCCCGGAAACGGCTTCTTCATGCAGGAGCCGAGCGCGGACGGCAAATATGCCGGCATCAATGTCTATTGCTATGACGGCTATTGCAACCGGTATGATGACGAAGCGCGAACCGAGGTCGCCGTCGGGGACAACGTCAGGGTGACCGCGTATGCCGTCAACAGCTATTACTGCCAGCTTCAGCTCATCACGCCGACAAAGACCGACCACTTCCTGATCGAAAAGCTCGAACCCCAGAACGCGATCGCCCCCACGCCGGTCACCGCAGACATGATCACGGATGACCCGAAGAATCCTTACAACTGCTCGCTCGTGTCCATCTCCCCGGCGACGGTGACAGACGTGCTCGCAGATGCCCCGAAAGGCTGGAGGGCGCTGGACACTGCCGGCAACCCGCTGCTGATCGGCAAATTCCTGTCGAGCGCGTTCAACCTCGACCTGCACAGCCATTACAGCGTGACAGGCATCGTCTATTACTATTACAACCACAGCCAGATCGCGCCGCGAAACGCGGATGATATCGACGCATTCTCGGAATGCTCAGAGAATGAGAACGCGACCAAGTGCATGAAACTCGCGGGCGAAGACAAACTGATCGCGTGCACGGATGGCTCGCTTGATCCGGTGCGTTCCAAGGACTGCTCCGCCCTGAACATGGTATGCGACAGCCAGCTCCAGGCCTGCCGTTCGCGCGTGAGCTGCACGGACTTTGCGGGCAATCCGGTCACCGAAGGCGCGCAGGGATGCGCTGAAGAAGGCTTGCTCGCGCGCTGCGGCTACAAGATTCACACAGAAGGCATCGCCTGCGACAAAGAGGCCGACCCGAACTGCGAAGACATCGCACCGAACACAGTGACAAGCCTCTGGGAAGAAGCGGGCAAGCAATCATGCGCGCACGGCTGCATCCCAGAAAAAGCAGTATGTTCCGCACCGCCGCTCGAAGCCTGCGCGTTCACGGCGCTTGATGGCGCCACGCGCAAAGCGGAAATCAAAGTGACCAAGCCTGCCGGCGCTGAAATCCGCACCGAAGTCAAGTGCAGCAATTCCGCTAACGCCGTCAACAACATCCACACATGGTCATACACGGCCGAAGCATCGCCTGCGGAATGCGCGGACTGCGGCGCATTTTCACTGTATTCGGCATCGGGAAACGCGCTGCCCGGATATGAGGGCAAATATACTTGCGTCGCCATCGTTTCCGTCGCAGACGGCAAGCGCTATCTCTGCCCGACCATCGGCACGGAGCCGCTTCCTTTCGACGAAACGAGCAACCTGAAATCCCTTGCGAACGTTTCGCGAAGCTACGCCGTGTCGCGCCCGATACTCGCTTACTGGACATTCGACGACCAGACCGCAACGCCCGATGACGCGAGCCTCAAGCCCGAAAGCACTTTTTCCCTCGTCAATGCGGGATCTGCATCCGTCTCCTATACGAGCGGCATGGAGAGCAGTTCCAAGGCGATTGCCGCTCAGGCCAAGTGGTCGACCGCGCGCGCGCCAAATCTTGCGTCAGATCCGCACTGGGAAATCCAGCTCGACACCAAGGGCTATCAAAATCTTTCTCTGTCATTCAACCTGAAAGCGAGCGGCTCGCACAGCAAATCGTTCAGGGTCGCCTACCGCACAGGCGACAGCAGCTTTGAACCAGTCGGCTCCGATCTGACCTTTGACGATGCCAACGCCTACTGGCACAGCTGGAACAGCTCGCTCGCGCATGCCAACGACCAGTCAAGCGTGACGATCGGCATTTTCCCGTTCGCCACGACCGCACAACCCAATATCCGCATCGACGAAGTACGCATCACGGCGGACAGACTCTGATCCGGATTCACGCTCAAAAGAACAGCAGGAATATGGAACACAACAGTTATATCGCAAGTCTCGGCAACACGCCGCTCACGCGCCTTGAGCGCATTTCCGCGCTCGTGGGCGCCAACGTCTATGCAAAGCAGGAGCGCTGCAACCCCTCCGGTTCAGTGAAAGACCGCGTGGCATGGTATATGGTGCGCGAAGCAATCCGCGCCGGTCGCCTCGAAGCAGGCGCCTCACGCGTCGCGATCATCGAGCCGACGAGCGGCAACACGGGCATCGGGCTGGCCGCGATCGGCGCCGCACTCAAAATCCCGGTCGTCATCGTCATGCCCGACTCAATGAGCGAAGAACGCCGCAAGCTGATGTCGATCTATGACGCCAAGCTGATCCTCACGCCCGGGGCGCTGGGCATGAAAGGCGCGATCGATGAGGCAGACAAGATCATTGCTCAGAACCCGTCAGGATTTTTCATGCCGATGCAGTTCGAGAATCCGGCCAACGCGCTCGCGCACTATGAGACGACTGGCCCAGAAATCGCGCGCGCGCTCGGAGAGCCAGTCGACATCTTCCTCGCAGGCGTCGGCACTGGCGGCACGCTGACGGGCACTGGAAGATTTTTGCGCGAGCAGTCACCTGATGTCTGCCTCTATGCCGTCGAGCCCTCGACCAGCCCGCTGATCTCCCAGCGCCTCAAGGGCCAGGAACTCAAACCAGGAGCGCACGGCATCCAGGGCATCGGCGCCAACTTCATCCCCGGCGTCCTCGATATCTCCTTGCTCACGGACGCTCTGCCGATAGAAACGGAAGATGCCTATAGGCAGGCGCATGACCTGATCCATCAGGACGCCATCTCATCGGGCATCTCTGGCGGCGCAAACATCGCAGCAGTCCTCGAACTCTCACGGAGAGGCTTGATCCGACCAGGTGCGAATGTCGTGACGGTCATTCCGGATGGCGTGGACAAATATCTTTCGACAGCACTCGGGCGCTGAACAAAGCGCAGCCGTATGCGCGGCAAAGCCGCGCATAGGCGCGCGGACGGCGCATTTGAGCCAGCGGCGAAAAAAGCCGTCCACAAAAATGCGCGCCGCATTGGAGCCGATAGCAAAATAAAGCGCGCGGACGGCGCTTGCGAGCCAACGGCAAAAAAAGACGGTTACAAATTTCTCACAAAAAATCTTTTTTTCTCATAACGATAATCATATATCGTTCCAAATTTCGGGTCTTGCGCCCCACAAAAAACATCATCTTCCCCTCCCGGACAGACGAGCAACGGACAGAACACAGCATGGATCAAGTCAAAAATACGATGCACCAGCTTCTGAACCTGATGGCCAGGCAGAACGCAAGTGACCTTCACATCTCTGCCAATACGGCGCCAAAACTCAGAATCGACGGCGACCTGATCCCCCTCAAATCCGACCCGCTCACGCCGGCACAGTCAAAAGCGCTCTGCCTGAGCGTCATCAGCGAAGAACAGCGCAAGAAGTTCGAAACGGATAACGAGCTCGATTTTTCGTTCAGCCTCGAAGATGTCGCGCGTTTCCGAGGCAATATCTACAAGCAGCGCGGCTTTGTGTCGGGCGCATTCCGATATATCCCCAACAAGATCATGACGTTTGATGAGCTCGGACTTCCGCCCGTGATGCGAGATCTCGCGGAGCGCCCGCGCGGCCTGGTACTCATCACGGGCCCGACGGGGTCCGGCAAATCGACAACGCTCGCGACACTGATCGACCACATCAACCGGACGTTCAAAAAACACATCATCACGGTCGAAGACCCGATCGAATTTGTCCACAAAAATCAGCTCTCGCTGATTGACCAGCGCGAAGTTGGCTCAGACACGTCCGATTATCACACAGCAGTCCGATATCTTCTGCGCCAGGATCCGGACGTCGTGCTGCTCGGGGAGCTCCGCGACAGGGAATCAATCGAGACTGCGCTCGAAATCGCCGAGACCGGACATCTCGTGCTCTCGACGCTTCACACGAACAACTGCGCGCAGTCGATCAACCGAATGATCGACGTGTTCCCCGCAATCCAGCAGGACCAGATCCGCACGCAGCTTTCATTCGTGCTCGAAGGCGTCGTCTGCCAGCAGCTCATTCCCAAAGCATGCGGGCACGGGCGATGCGTGGCCCTCGAAATCATGGTCGCCACGCCTGCCATCCGAAACCTCATCCGTGAGGACAAGATACACATGATCTATTCCTCAATCCAGCTCAACCGAGGCAAGACCCAGATGGTGACGATGAACCAGTCGCTCGCGGATCTCTGCCTCTCTCAGGTCATCACGGCAGAAGAAGCGCTGTCGCGCACGAGCGACCAGACGGAACTCCGACAACTGCTCGGACTTTAAACTCAGGAGACGCCAATGCCAACCTACCTATACCGCGCCAGGCTCACCGCCACGAACGCCATGCGCCGTGGAGAAATGGAAGCCACTAGCCCAGAGGCATGCACGCAGCGGCTTCAGGCCAACGGCCTCGAGGTGCTCAGTGTCAAACCAAAGCCCGAAGGCATACCCCCGTTCAAGATCCCCGGAACGAGCGGCGTCAAAAGCCGCGAACTCGTCATCTTCTCACGCCAGCTCTCGACCATGATCGATGCCGGCCTTCCGATCGTGCAGGCGCTCGAACTCCTCTCGGCGCAGGAGCAGAACTATCATTTCAAGAAAGTGCAGCTCGCGATCAAATCGGATGTCGAAACGGGCATGACGTTCGGCGACGCGCTCCGAAAACACCCGAAAGTCTTCTCGCCGCTCTACTGCTCTCTGGTCACGGCAGGCGAAATCGGCGGCGTGCTCGACACAATCCTGACGCGACTCTGCACGCAGCTCGAAAAATCGGACGCGATGAAGCGAAAGATCAAGGGCGCCCTGACCTACCCCCTCGGCACGCTCGCCGTCTCCCTTCTGATCGCGATCTTCATGCTCTGGAAAGTCATCCCGACCTTCCAGGACATGTTCTCCGCCATGGGCAACCAGCTCCCCGCCCTCACGCAGGCGCTCGTCGACCTTTCGGTCTGGGTCACCGATAACATCCTTTGGATTTTCCTGGTCCTCATCGCCGTCCCGACAATCATCATGTTTGCGCTCAAGCAGCGACCGATCAAAAAGGCGGTGGACACGATCCTGCTCTCCATTCCAGGCATTGGAAACGTCATCCGAAAAACGGCCGTATCGACGTTCACGCGCACGCTCGGCACGATGCTCTCGTCAGGCGTCCCGCTGATGGACGGCCTGACCATTGTCGCGGATTCGATCTCGAACATCGCGATCTCAGAAGCCGTTCTTTTCGCGCGCTCCAGACTCTCAGAAGGCTCGACGCTTGCCGACCCGCTCCTGGTCACAGGCGTGTTCCCGAACATGGTGGTCCAGATGATCCGCGTCGGCGAAGAAACCGGCGCGCTCGACACGATGCTCAACAAGATTGCAGACTTCTATGATGAAGAAGTCGATGACGCGATCGCAGGCCTCATGGCGATGCTCGAACCACTCGTCATGTGCGTACTCGCCGGCGTGGTCGGCAGCATGCTGATCGGCATGTATCTGCCGATTTTCTCGATGAGCAGCGGCGTGAAAGGCTGATCTTAACCTATCCGCATATCGTCCGCCTATGCGCTTTGCACATACTGCGGACCAGAAGCATTTCACTGGAATGCGGCTATCGGCACAGCCGATACGCCGCAGGCGGCACCCAAGGGGCAAGCCCCATGGGTGCTATTTTGGGGCGCGGCTATCGGCATAGCCGATACGCCGCGCAGGGGCCGCCTATGCGCTTCGCGCATACGGCTTGACCTGAAACTTTCCGAAGCATTTCTGAGGCGATATAAACAGGACTGTGAACAAGAAGCGCGGCAATACAGCCACATACACCGCGCGCCGCGCCCTCTGAATAAAGTATGGATATTGTGATTTTATAGACAAAGTGTTAAAAGAGCGATGCCGTCTAGGCGGCTAATCATGATGAGGTCAAGATGAGGAAATGTCCGAAATGTAAAAAAGCTGTACCCGTTGGGGAGCGCCGTTGCCTGTACTGCAGAGCGATCATCAGCGAACCATCAAACGACACAGAGGCACAGGAATCGTCAGTGCGCGCGGTAAATCTGCGTGAAGATCTGAATGGCACATTCAGTCGTAACAATAACAATCTGAGCGATCAGCTTGACAATTCAGATCGCCGTTCTGGAAAGCGCCAGACGCATCAGACAATTTTCGGCATGGGCGCGATTTCCGCGAACAGCAGCCGGCTCAGTTTCGATGACGAGCCGTCAGATTTTGGACAGCGCACGATTGCCGGCATGCCAGGCATCAGCTTTGATGCGCTTCGCCGTGCAGGCGGCCCCAAAACAGACTCAGCACCTTCCGCGCAGCCCGTTGAACCTGCCCCCAGACCAGAATCAAATCCGGAACCCAAGCAGAGAAGTTCAAAAGCCAGTCTCATCGATGCCAGCTTTATCGAAGAGATGTCACTTTCCCTTGAGCCGACCAAATCCTCCGTTTCAAGCATTTCACCAGCCCCTGCACCGGCTGAAGCGCCCACAGCCCCTGCACCGGCTGAAGCGCCCACAGACGATCCGCTTGCCGGTCTCGCAGGCGTCGCCTCCGTCAAGCCATCCTCGCTCGTCGATGAAGAATTCGTCGACCTGACCTCCAAACTTTTTGGCGATACTTTTGCGCAGATCAAAGAAGATGCGGAAGAAGATGATGACGACGGCTGGGATTTTGACGTTCCGACAAAAACCGCTGCGCCAGCGGCTGCGCCTGCCGCATCCGCGCCAGCAGCTGCGCCTGTCTCTCCAGACAATGAAGAAGACGCCCTCGAGGACGACGATGACCTTGAAGAAGCTGCCAACGAAAACGCGCCCGTTTCTGCTTCCCAGAAAATCGTTGGCTATGTGATGACAGCCTCGGCATGCATCGCGTCCGTCTGCCTGGTTGCGTGGCTTCTGTTCGCGCTCACTGGTGGCGCGAATGCCAGCGAAGGCATCGGCATCATCTCCGTAGCCATCGCAAGCATCATCGCCAATGTTGCCATTTGCGTGCTCTCCAAGAAGGTAAAGCCGCTCATCGGCACGGCCGTGTTTGGCATCCTCGCGCTGCTTCTGCTCCTCATGATGATTATGATCCTGTTCGCCCCCGAAGCGCGCCCGATCCTGCTCATCGCGATCATCTTCGAACTGGCCGCAACCATGTCCAGCTTCCTCAAATCCTGATGTGATCAGGTCCGCATCCGTGCATTTGCGTTTCTGCCCACGGCAGGGCGGACCTGACCATCTTTGCAGGCTATCCATGTCCAGTCCAGGAAAACATTGCCTGATTTTTTCGTGTCTGATTTCGCTCTGCGCCCTGCCGGCTCTTTCAAGCGCACAGGACCCCGCAGAAAAGCCGCAGATACCGGCGGATTATATCGTCCCGCCCCCGAGAACGATCACTGCCGAGCTAAAACCTGAAAAGCCCAAGCGAGTTGTCGATATCCATTACTTCGAGAACCGGCAGGCCTGCGTGGAGACATTCAAGCTGGAAGCGTCCAGAATAGAGATTCACGTCGGCCAGAGCGTCAGTTTTCGCTCGAGCATCCAAAAAAAATGCGGCGGCCGCTCTCTGACTGCGCCCATCCCCGTACAGCTGACATTTTCAGCCAAATCGAACAAGAAAGCCAGATCGCACAAGAAGAGCACAACCGACATCCAGAAGCTCACCCCAAACGGTCCGGCATCAAGTTTCTCCCACACCTTCGACTGTGCAGGGGTCTGGCAAGTGTCTGTCGTCCACAAGATGAATGAGACGGAGACACATACGCTGAGCTTCCCGGTCACCGTGCTACCCTAAAAGCCCCATGCAGCCGCACAAGAAGACACAGACGAATGCCACCGGCGTTGAATCCAAGACCATGCCGAAGGATTATGTGCGTTCCTTCCGATGGTTCACAGTTCTAATATGCGTCGCATTCGGCCTTCTGCTCACGCGCTTCTGGCATCTTCAGATCGTCGAGAACGAGCACTACAAGCAGCTTGCGTTCAACAATTTCATCAAACGCCGAGTCGTGCCCGCAGAGCGCGGTCAAATTCTCGATATCAAGCTTCGTCCAGTCGCCACGAATCACCCGTCGTATGATGTCACGCTAACGCCAGCTTTTTTCACGAACAGCAAAGAGCCGGAGGAATCGTTCAACCGCCGCATCGAGTCGCTCGCGTCCTATCTTGCGATGTCGCCCCAAGAGCGGGACAAGCTGGCAGAGCGTGTCAAGAAGACAAAGCCTGCCGACCGTTTCGCGCCCATCCCCGTAAAGTCCGGAATCACACGGGACCAGCTCGCGAAAGTCGAGACAAACGCGCTTGACCTTCACGGCGTAGAGATCGTCGCGACCAGCCGAAGGTATTACCCGTTCAACGAGCTCGGCGCGCATCTCATCGGCTATGTGAACCAGATCAACGATACGGAGCTTCAGAAGCTCAAGGTATATGGATACCGCATGGGCGACGTCAGCGGACGCATGGGCATCGAGCGCACTTACGAGCCAATCCTGCGCGGCGCGAACGGCCTTTCCGCAAGCGTCGTCAACGCGCAGGGCATACCGCAGACAGACAGGGAATCCGTAGCCCTGATGCGAGACTGGAAAGATGTCGCGCCGATTTCCGGGAAAAACATCATCCTGACAGTCGACATGGATGTCCAGCGGATCCTCAAGGACGCGCTCCGCGACTATCCATCGGGCGCGATCGTGGCAGTCGAGCCGACGACAGGCAAAGTGCTCGGCATGGCATCCGCGCCGTCATTCAACCCGAACAGCTGGTCCGGGAGACTTTCGCGCGATGAGCATCTGGATGCGGACACCAATCCCTATAAACCGATGCTGGACAAGAGCCTTCTCTCCTTTTTCCCCGGCTCGATCTACAAGGTCATCACGGCTGCAGCCGCGCTCGACACGGGGCTGATGCTCCCCCAAGACACGCTCACTTGCCCGGGATACTATGAATACGGCAAGCAGCGGCGACGCTTTCACTGCTGGAAGCATTCCGGGCATGGCGCGGTATCGATTACGGAAGCGCTCGCATCGAGCTGCGACGTCTATTTTTACAAAGTCGGAGAAAAGCTGGGGATTGACCGGCTTGCAGACTATGCCAGGATGTTTGGTCTTGGCGAAAAGACCGGCATCGGGATCAACAACGAATCAGCCGGCACGGTCCCGACGCGCGAATGGCACAACAAGCGCTCGAAAGAGGGATTTCAGGGCGGCTTTACGCTTTCCACATCCATTGGCCAGGGCGATGTCAAGGTCACGCCGCTCCAGATGGCGATGCTCTATGCGACGATCGCCAATGGCGGCACGCTCTATTACCCCCAGATCATTGACCGCATAGAGACAGCCGACGGACATACGATATTCAGCTATCCGAGCCGTGTGCACGCGCAGCTCCCTTTCAAGAAAGAAACGCTCGACACAATCAAGAGCGGCCTGGACATGGTCGTAAACAGCGAGATCGGCACTGCATTCGCGTACCGCCTCTCCAACCTCAGCGTCGCAGGCAAAACAGGAAGCGCGCAGGTCATCTCGAAGCGCGTGTCGAGCGCCGCTGTTGAATTCAAATACCGCGATCACGCATGGTTTGCAGCCTTCGCTCCGATCGAAGACCCCAAGATCGCCATCGCCGTTTTTCTGGAACACGGCGGTTCGGGATCTGCGAATGCCGGTCCAGTCGCCATGGAAGTCCTCGAAAGATATTTCCGTGAGATTCTTCCCGAACGGACGACCCCCTAGGAGCCTACAATGAAGCTCATTGCACCTCGCCCGATAAAAAATTTCATATCTTCGTTCGATCTCGTGCTCTTCTTCCTTGTGCTGGCGATCATCGCGATCGGGATTTTCAACCTGACGAGCATTGCCAACATACTTCCCAAGCCGCTGCACAATATGCAGCTGCTGTGGTTCACGCTCGGCTTCATTTTCTTCGTGATCCCGTGCGCATCGATCGATTACCGCAACTATGCGCGTTTCGGCACAGCGATATACGGCGCGGGCATTGCAATGCTTGTGGCTGTTCTGATTTTCGGGTCAGATTTCAATGGCTCCCGCCGCTGGATCAACCTCGGCCTATTCACGATGCAGCCCTCGGAGCTGATGAAGATCGCGCTTGTCATCTTTATCGCGAAGCTTTTTTCCGAGCGGGAACACCGCCAGGACTACAGGCTGAAAGAGCTCATGCCAGTCATCGGCGCGGTCCTTCTCCCGATGGTTCTCATTTTTCTGGAGCCAGACCTTGGGACGGCCCTTTTGCTGGCACTGATTTCGGGGATCATGATTCTGTTCGAGGGGGTGAAGACGCGCACGATCGCGCTGATCGTGGCAATCCTGATTGCCTGCGCGCCGGCGGCCTGGTTTGTGATGCACGACTACCAGAGATCGCGCGTGCTGACCTTTCTTCAGATCGAGGACGACCCCTACGGGAGCGACTGGCAGGTGAAGAACTCAGTGATCGCCGTAGGCGCAGGAGGCCTGACAGGGCGCGGATACGGTCAGAGCACGCAGGTGCAGAAAGGTTTCGTGCCGGAGCCGGAGAACGACTTCGCGCTCGCGAACTGGGCTGAGGAATACGGCTTTGTGGGTGTGGCATTGCTTTTAGCGCTTTATCTATGCCTGTTGTTATGGGCGCTTCACATCGCGAAGTCATCACGCGACCGTTTCGGAATGCTGCTGGCAGTGGGGATTGCTGCGATATTTTTCTGGCAGGTTGTCGTGAACACGGCGATGGTGGTGCGCTGGGCGCCGGTCGTAGGGATCACGCTCCCGCTGATTTCGTACGGCGGCTCGAGCGTGCTTTGCATGATGATCTGCATCGGCATATTGATGAATGTGTCGATTCGCCGCCACATGCTGTCATCGAACTGAGGAATCAAAAAGCGCAAAAGGCGTATCAACCAAGCAATCCACTTGACGATTTATGCCGATATGAAGTAGAATGGCAACGCTTTGGTATGGGGAACAACCGAAGCAGAGGACAACAAAACGCGTCGAAACCATCGACACCAGAGGAAGCTTAGGAGGGGATGTTGAATTCTTTGAGCAATAATCCCGGAGACGGAAATCAGAACGGAATGAATTCGGGTGTTCAGCCGCAGTCAGAGCCCATTATTCAGGAAGTTTACGAAGACGAGCCGAACGATTACAACTATGAGCCTCAGATTCGTGAAGTTGATGAGGTAGAGCTTAAGAATCTGTCAGCGATTCGCGAAGAGGACAATGTTGACCGTCGCGTGTACTTGGTATGCGGCATATTCCTGATTGCAGCTTTGATCGGTGGAGCGATCGGCTATGTGATGGCGAACAGCGCTGCGGGCAAAGCGGAAATCACGCGCAAATCCTCGATCGCGCAGATGCTGAAGAAGAGCTTTGAGCAGAAGCTTGAAGGCTTCAAGCAGTACAAATCAGACTTCGAGAAGATGTCAAAGCTTCCGTTTAACGAAGAAAAGTTTGACAGCAAAGTGATGGGTTACAATCGTGCCGGCTTCATGCTCGACATGGCGAGTGAAGTGACGAGCGAGGCAGTTCTTCTGATTGACGGATCTGAAGAGAATCCGCTGAAGGGCCTTCGCACCTATTCAGCCGCGACGATGTTGCTGACTCAGCTTCTGAGTACGCATATCAACGAGACGCATAGCGATGCAGAAAGCATATTGTCCCTCCAGGAACAGGAAGAAGGCACGGTGACGTATGCCATGCAGTACATTCCCGGAGCAGTAAACTTTCTGGGCACGACCGCCCCGCGCGAACAGTATGCGAACATGATCGTGGATATCTTCACGCTGAAGGATTTCATCGAAGACGATCAAAAAGCCTCAGAAGTCTACAGCAAGCTCAAGATTGACCAGAAATGGTCAGAAGAGGAACGCGCCTATCGCGATTATCATCCAGAAGGCAAAAAAGGCGCGGTCGGTGAAGGCCTTGATCTGCCGAATCACCTGATTTATGAAGTCCTCGACCGCAAGGGCAAGGAAAGCAGTCTCTTTGCAGATGAAGTCGTGACCGTTGACCGCTCTCTGCTGTTTGGCAAATCAGCCAATGCACTTGAACGCTATAAAGCGCGCAATGCTCAGATTATCGAGCTGTTTGCCGAAGCCGAAAAAGCAAGCCAGACCGTTATTGCCGAGCTCAACAAATATATCGTTGATGGCGAATAAGCCCACCCTATCCCCTTTCTTCACAGAATTACAGATCACTGACGTCATGGCAAGATCGTTCTGGTCTTCCGAAAATAAGCTCAGGAGGGAATGTTGAATTCTTCCAACAATAATTCAAAGTTCAAGAATTTAGATGACCTGAAAGCCAAAATGGCAAACAAGTCTTCAGGCGGTTTCGGCGGCGGTGGATTCGGCGGCTCCAAAAGCAGCTCCGGCGGCTTTGGCGGCGGTGGGTTCGGCGGCTCTAAAGGCGGCTTTGGCGGCGGCGGTGGCGTCAAACTCAAAAAGCAGGAACAGATCATAATCGAAGAAGAAGAGTCCAACGATCCTGGCAAACTTTTCGACTTCGACATGAATCAGGTCGATAAATCCCTTCTTCCGCCCAAGGACTATACCAAGCCTGCCATGGTCGTCGTGTTCACGATTGTGTGCGTCGTGTTTGGTGCCTTCATCGGCTGGTGCTGGCAGGGCGTCCTCGCAGATCGCGAAAGCGTCAATACGCGTATTGAGGTCGCCAAGGTCGTAGACGGCAAAGTCCGCCCCAAAATTGAGCATTTCCAGGAATTCACTCAGCGTTTTAAACAGCGCAGTGAATCGATGGGCGCCGGCGTCCTCGAGTACAATCACGACTTCTATAATGATGTCATCAAGAAATACAAAGAAGCTGATTTCATCCTTGATATCAGTTCCGATCTTCCTCCGAATACCATCTCAATGGCAAGCAACTCCGAGCAGAACCCGCTGAGCGATCTGCGCGGTTATGCAGCTGGCACGACACTCTTGGGCGCGATTCTCGATTCCCATATCCGTCAGACCGAAGCCGATATGGATGAAATTAAGACGCTCCTCGGCAAAAGCAGCGCGACAGATAGAAATATCGTCTATGCTCTGAAACTCAACGCTGCCGATCTGATCAATATCACCACACCTAATTCGGATCGCCACCTCAAGGCTGTGGCCTGTACTGAAGTTTATCAGGCAAAACGCGCCATCACCGATGACGAAGAAGCAGACAAGGTCTTCAAGAGCCTCATCGAAAATGGCACTGTTCCCAGCAGCCAAGTCAAAGATCGCACATACAATGCTTCAAAGGCGCCCAAGAAGAAAAAAGGCGAAGTTGAGATCACGACCGATCCCAATCTCACCCTCCCTTCAAGACTCATGTACGTCCTTGAAGATCACTCAGGCGCAACCGAAATCGTCTTCGCTGATGAGGTGCTTCTCGTTGAACGCAACAAACTCGTCGCTGGCAGCGCAAACGCCTTGGATCGCTACAAACGCCGCATGATGCAGATACTCAGTGTTCTCGGGGAGATTGAAAAATCAACCGATGGCCTTCAGAGCCGCATCCACATCATCGCAACTGAAGATCCTATCTGATACCACATCTTAAAGCCTCTGATACAACAGAGGCTTTTTTCTTGTCTTTTTATCGCCATGCATATCTCAAAAAGGCATATCTTCGCGTGTCTCGCGTGCCTGGGATTCGCACTCTTGCCATTCTCTGTTTGCGCGTCGCCTAATCCGCACGATATCATACTTAAATTGGCCAGCGAATCACTGCACCCGCAGACTGCAAATGCGCTCCAATTTCTCATCCCAAAGGGCTGGAATGCCCGCAACGAAGGAAACGACCTCACCTTCCACGTCCCCTATCACAAAGGCATTCTCGGACATATCATCCAGAATAATAATCAGTCACAGGATGAACTGCGCAGTGCGCTTGAAAAAACTTATCATACCGAATTAACAGAAATTTCTCGCGAAGAATTGAACACTGAACAGCTTCATGGCAGCAAGAGTCATCTGAGCGGCCTCTTTGGGGAGGAGACTTATACGATTCTTCTGTTTACAGGAAGCCTTCCCGATCAGAGCAAAATTGTTCTTTATGCCATTGCCCCATCGCATTGGTTTCAATCGTATGAACCGCTGTTCCTCGATATACTGAACAGCCTCCATAAATAGGCGATGCGTATTCTCGCAGAGAATAGCATCGCCGGCTGCGCGTACCGGCCAAGCCGGAAGCGCGGCCCCCAAAACTACCAACCGAACTGCTCTCGCGCGCAAAAGGCATTCGGAAAATATTTGAGCCTTGGAGAGCGATGCGGCTCAACAATCACGGATGCAATATCGCACCGATAGACCGCCTGAAAGCGAGCATGCTCCCCTATCCATTGCTTCATGACTTTGACGATTTTCGCGCGCTTGGCTGATGTCACGTTGAGTTCTGGCGGCAATGCGGAACGCGAAGAGCGCGATTTGACCTCTACGAAAGCAACCGTCGGATACCCCGGAAGATCTGCGTTCCGCTTGACCGCAATAATATCCACCTCCCCATTGCGCGTCTGGTAGTTACGCGCCCATATCTGCCAATGCTTCTGCCTGAGATGCCAGATGACCAAATTTTCCGCGAGGCGCCCCGTCCGCCCGCTTCGGGTCAGGAGCTTGGGATGCACAGTCCAATGGGGGATGTGATTGTTCGCCTTGTACGACTTACGCGCCTCAGTCTGCTCACGATACATGTGCATGACCCTCCGATTTATCCACAAGTTATCCACAGGCCATTTGACCATTCGGACATGTCAAAATATGCCGTCAAGCTTAAAATACGACAGGTGTAAAATAAATATTTTCCATCAGAATCAATGGCTTGCGATGTGACTGCAAATTTCCCCCTTGACATAAAAATTTCTAAATTATTTCACATATCCTCAATCACCCCTGTGGATAACTTGTGGATAATCTGTGAATTTGTGGGCATATTCTCTGGATAACTGTGGATATGATAACAACGCACATCTGGATCCGGGACAGTTATTTTAGAGTTATCCAGCAGCTTGGGATCATCCAGGACTGCCTCAAGCTGAGGATAACAAGCACAGATACGCAGAGAAGCAACTTTCTTTCTGAATGCATGAAACACCGCACTGTCACGTTTTCCGTCGAGCATCGTCCAGTGCGCGAGCAGCTGTTTTCGATATCGTTTCAGATTATCATCAAATACGCTTGAAAACTTGATATTCGAAACTTTTTGAGTCTCCATGCGCAACGCGCATTCCGGAGCGGCAGGCAGCCATGACTCGTCAAATTTCCCCCAAAAGTTCGGCCAATCCCGTCCAGGAACAATGAGCATCTCTTTCGGAACGGTCACTTTTGCATATTCTGAGATCCAGTTATGCTGGAGAGTTCTGCGCATGTGAAGGCGCGCATCAAGAGACTTTTCAAAGCCTGCGAGCTCAGACTCCCCCGACAGGCTGCATGACGCGATATGGACGACAGACGATTTCTGGCCGCGCCGAATGATCCTTCCCTCCCTCTGTGCCAATGTTGTCGGGTTCCAAGGCAAATCGAGATGGATCATCACAGATGCTTTCTGGAAGTTCTGCCCGCACGCAAATGCATCTGTGCAAATCAGTATCTGAGCATCCTGGCGTTTCAGCTGTCGCCACCAGTCCGGCATGCGACAGTTCGGATCAAACATGGCCATCACAACATCCGGCGCAACAGAAAGCCCTTTATATCGGACTTCCTGCGAAGTCATCAGCGCACAGATGGCGATATTTCGCAGCGCATCATCAAAATACAGCGCGGTATCCCTGTACTGCGTAAACAGAATGATCTGAACATTCCCGGGAATCGTGCGGATATATTGAACGAGAGCCTGGAGCTTTTCGTCGCAAAGCCTGCACAGCGCATCCAGGCGGCGAATAGCATTCCCGAGACGCGTCCAGTCAGCTTCGAGCGCCTGAGCTTCCGCGCGAGCGCCGCCAAAGACAGCTTCTTCGAACGGCAATATCTGCTGAACGCCTTCAACGCCGACGAGCCTGACGAACGCTTTTCTCGAAAGCAGGCGACGATGCGGATCAAGCCTGCATGCGCGATAATACTTCTGTATCCTGCGCAAAGACCCCAGGCAAGCCGTCCGGTGACTGAGCATTCTGTGACGCAGCACATCCCTGAGAATCGGCACTTTTTCCACGGTCTGTTCATCCGTGCATGTAAACCAGGCGCATTCGGCGATCTCCCTTAAGCAATACTGAATATCCGCCTCGCGCTCAAAGCGATAGGAGATCTCGTGCCTGCAAACCGAGGGGATTTGCGCGATTTCCAGCCGCTCAGTGCGAGACATCGGCATCATGGCATAAGCAAACGCATAGACATGAGACGCGCGCATCATCCGAGGATTGCGAGGATAGCCGCAGAAAGCCATCAGCGCATAAAGGTCACGCCATCCGAGAGAAAGCGGCGTCGCCGTGACCAGACACACGCGATGACGCGCGGCAAGCGGAATGAGATTCTGCCAACGCCGCGTTGCAGGATTCTTCAAAAAATGCGCTTCATCAAATATCCATGTCTGATTCCAGCCACATCGATCCGGAATTTTTCCCAAGCTCGCAGCCTGATAAGAGTAGAATTCAGCATCCACCCGAAAACGCGCAAGCACATCGCGCCAGTTGTCCAAAAGATGCGCTGGCGCAATGACGACACACGCCGATTTCAGGACTGCGGCCAGCGCGGAAGCGACATAAGTCTTTCCCGTGCCGGTCATTTCGCACAGCAGAAGCGCACGATGTTTCATTATGATTCCGTATGCAGCCCGAAGCACTCGCTGTTGATCCTCAGTCAGACATGACATGCCAGGCAACGTCTCAGTACCGTCCGGCATATCCAGTCTCATAGCCTCTTCAACCAATATTCTGATATCGTCCATCCGAAGCCTCCTCCGCATGCTTTGTCTGTGCAAATTTTTCGCGATGCTCAAACAATCCCCTTTGCCGGTCGCGCGCGCGTCCGCTGTAATGCGCCATGCAGGTTTGGATCAGGCTGTCCAGGCGTTCCTGACCGTCTTCCGGCTTCACGCTGCCAGAATGCATTGCCCTGGAAAGCTCAATGATCTCTCCTTTTTTCGCGCAGATCGTCGCATCTTTTGAAGCAAAGATCCAAGGCAAGTCGCCAACAACCCATGCCAAATAGCGCCGATAATCATTTTGGGCATGTTCCGCGCGCGTTCTGCACAGCGCCCGTGCAACGGAAGAATTCAGCCAGGCCGCGAGCAGGTAGCCCGTATCCTCATCCTCCACCGGGATGTAGTAAACTGTATTGAGCGGCTTGATGTCCGGATCAGAGCAAAAGCTCGCTTCCAGATTTTTGGAAATATCTCTCCAGACGACTTTCATGCTTTGGAGCGCCTGAGCGCAGCCAAACAAGGCGTGCAGGGGCTTATGTCCCATGCCATACCGCACGCGAAGTTTTTCAGCATTTCTCATGACCCACGCTTCAGCATGTGCCGGAAGCTGTTTCATGGGAACCCCCGGCGCGTGCCGTTCATGCGTGAACAGCATCATTTCGCGTGTTTCCAGATGATATGCCGATATTCCTGCGCCTCTGAGCACCGGACATACGAGTTCTCGCTCGATCGGAACGGTTTCCCCTGAAGCTGCACGGAACTGCATATCGATCACCCCATCCGTCCCTGACTGACATGCGCCAGCTATGAATACGTCATTTGCCTCGGTGCATATCCCTTTACGCACGCTGAAGCGATCGGAAATTCTCTCAGCATGGATACCGGCAAGCCTGCCTTCATCGGCCTTCGCCTCGCTGAAAGCAGACACTTCTAACGGCGATGAAACCTTAGCCAGTGACAGGGAAGCTGGATATGTCGCCGCATCAAAAGCATTTCCGCGATCATTCGTCCAATCGCAATATCTGAGTACTTCCGCATGCGAGGATAAGAATCTTCGGAACTTTTGATACGACGGTGCTTGAAACAGCTTGTTCGGCACAAGCATGGTCACGATGCCTTGCGCCTGCGCACACGAAACAGCTTTTTCCACAAACAGCGCGCTCACATCTGCAGCCTGAAGTTTCGCGCCCCTGCATCCGGTCGCAGTCTCATACAATGCCTTGAGAACGCGCTGCTTTTCCGCCGGAAGCGTATGAAGCGAAAACCACGGAGGATTGCCAAGCACCATGTCAAATCCTCCATTTTCCAAAATCTCATTAAAATCGAGATTATAGCTAAATCCAGGCAGAGAACCTGAACGGATGGCTGAATCCAATTTCCTGCGATGATCGTGCAAAACCACCAGTCTTTGCCGATCCGAAAATGAAACAGCCGGAGCATCCTCAAACAGTGTTTTAGAGTTTTCGAGCCCCCGGCATTCAGCCTCCAGCGTTTCTGAAAATGAACGGAACATCTCAAGTCCGGCAGCATTCATCTGTTCATGAATCTCGGCAGATAATTTCTTTTTGTGATGACCAGTCGAAAGGCGGTATTTTTCTTTCAGACTTCCGATCGCCTCCAGCCTTTTTGCTGACAGTGTCACACCAAGCACACGCGCGTACTGGCTCAGGTCTGCCAAAGAATCGCCGCAGCAGATATTGAGGTCAAGATTCGGCAAGGACGGCAGTGCTTCATCCTCCCCAAAGAATTGTATCAGTTCCAGCCAGAGCCTGAGTTCGCAAAGCTGATTTGCGGCCGGCATGATATCCACGCCATACAGGTTTCTGGACACGATCTGCCTTGCGAGCTGCCCAGGCTGAAATGCCTCCCTGCATCGACATTTCAGCCCAGTCCTGAGCTTGTGCAGACATTCAAGCGCACACTGCAGGAATGCCCCGCTGCCCACAGCCGGATCTAAAATTGTCACGTCCGCAAGTCTCATATCAAGCGAGCGCGCCGCGCTCACTGTGAGAAAACCAAAATCGCCAGTCTCCACCGAATGACGCGCCTCGGCTTCCGTCAAGCCGCAGTTTCTTGCCAGATAACATTCAAACGCCTCTTTGACGAGCCTGCGCGCCAATGGCATCGGCGTATAATATGAGCCGGTGGCGTTCCGGTCGCTTTTCGGCATCAGTGCTTCAAAAACATGCCCCAGCATCATGGGATCAAGCCTCAGCACCGGCCGTGTCTCCGCATAATCCGTGCTCAGGGCATATTTTCCAAAAAAATCGATGATATCCAGCCAGATATCATTCGGCGCATTGAGCTGCGGGGAGCATGCCTCTATCTCCGTCGGCGTGAACAAGCCACCGTTCAGAAAAGGAATATTCCCCAGCGCACGCGCGCGTCTTGTCCTGTAGCGCATCGGGCGATTAAGGGTTTCAAAGAAGAGCGGCTGAATGAAATCGCGATAGATCGACCGCCCACTTTTTGCACATCGCAACGCTTCCTCAGAAATGAACAGCCGCCGACCATCCAATGTGCCGCGCGCTGCCAAAAAAGCGACAAAAAACATGCGCAACATCGTATCAAGCGCTGCCTGCATGCGCGTCTCGTCCCTGTCATCCGTCAGCCCATTCCAGCTTCGGGCAAGCGCCGCGCGCTTTGCACGGAATTCCGCCACAAAACGTTTTTCCAAGCGCCGGCACCCGAACCGCCTGTCGAGCTCAAAAACGAACTCAAGATACCCTGGTTGCTCAAACAGAGCCCAGAACTCATCATTTTTCTTCCATTCAAGCGCTTCGACGCACACAGGCTCACGATCAAGAAAGGTCTGAGCATAGACATCAATCAGCCTGCCGCCGCTTTGCGCAATGATCAGGCACCCTTCGCCATGAGCGCGAAAAAAGTCAACCACCATCGCTTTCGACACGCATCCGGTTCCTTCAAAAAAATAGAAGCGAATGCTTCCGACCTTGCCAGCCCCGATGATATGAAATCCCTCCAGAACTGCAGATGCGGTATCCAGCTCAGCACCAAGCGAGACGAGATGCGACAATACGTTAGCGTTTTCCATATTCACCCTCCAAGTGATTGTTGATATCTATGATATGGGGCAAATTTTGAAAAAAACGCCTAAAAAAATTGCATGCACACAACTGCAAGACCACTGATGCAACGACTTACAGCTGATAGCGCGTTTTGAAGCGCGGCTGCGCGCTTTCCCAAAGGCGCATCCCTGGGCGATCTGAATCAAAAAGCCGCTCTGATGGAGCGGCTTTATAAAAAGCGTTTGCCAAAGGCAGTTTCAAAAGTGGTTATCCTTGAAACTGCCAGAGTGCGCTTTAAATCAGATACCCGAAACTTTCTTCGGATATTCGAAGACGAGATCTTTTCCAGCTTCGCTCTTGATGAGCTGAATCTGAATCGGAGAGCCAGTTCTTGCGCGGCAGAAGTTGGATTCGTAATCGATGACGAAGTCAACGCCTTCCTTGTACGGCGTATATTCCGACATGATGTCTTTATCATGAACAGCCGAGGAGCTGTTCGAATTCTTGGGCAATGTGCCGACATTGAACGCGAACTCGTTGCAGAGGTTGTAAGCATTGTCGTTTGCGAGATAAGTGATATCGCCGTTGCAGCCATAGAGGCACGGGCACGAGGGGCTGCCCTCTTCGCAGTCTTTGGGTATGCAGGTGACAGGCATGGAATCCGCGCAGAGCGTATTGACAGCCTTGCCGATACGTTCGCCGATGGCCGCGAGCACGGGACCGAACTCCCCGTTCTTGCCCATATCGTCTTTTTCGCCAGAACAGACAGTCTTAAGTGTTTCGCCATCAAGCGTCTTATAGGCGACGCGTTTGCAGCAGATCGGCGCATAAATCGGATCATTTTCGAACATTTCAGCGAAGAGCTGATAGCGGTAGCTCTGGCTGCCTGCCGTGCCGCACCAGTTTTCGGGAAGCTTGTCATTAAAGCGCATGCCTTCATCGCGGTTGATGATCGAAGCGACGATGACATCAGATTTAGCGAAAGACTCGATCAGCTCTTTATGATCCTTCGCAGTTTCCATTTTTGCGAATGCATCGGGATTCTGCTCGCGATAGTAATTTTCGTTGCTGCTGCCGACATAATCGATGATGAAATCGAAGAAATCGCGGCGATGGACAAGCTGATCCGAACAGCCTTCCGCTGGGCAGTCGATATAGTTTCGTGCTGCGCAATTTTCATCCGCATAGCATTTCTTGAGAGCATCGCGTGCCTCGACATCGCCCTGAACGCACCATTCACGCAGTGATTTTCTTACGATTTCATTGGTATCGCGGGTATATTCAATGTACTGCCCTTTTTCGACGACAAGGGAGCTCCCGGAGGTATTGCTCGTCTTGATGCGGTCAAAGCGCGTCATGATGCAGCTGTCCTCGATATTGCGCTTTGTCTCACAGAGGAGTGTCTGATTATCCTGAGTGATGGAATTGGAGCTGCAATCATTTTCGTCCGTGACAAAGACGATGGCCATAATCGAACCAGGCCGTTTGAAATTCTTGCCGACCTTGGTATCGAGTACGCTGCGCATCGAAGCAAGGCCTTTTTCGAGACCGGAACCGCCGGTCCCCATGATCGCCTCGCAACGGAAGAGATCCTGAACCATCTCGAGCTTGCCATCCTTGTTCAGATCTTCGTAATCAATCCAGGGCTTGTCCGCACTGAACTGTGCTGCGCACTTGGACTTGATCTCCGCGATTTCGGATGATGACAAATCAGTCAGAACGGCAGCGCCGCCATTGCTCAGCGCGTCTGTCTCGAACGTCATGTTCGAGCCTTTATAATCCGTCGACACTGCGGCAAGGCGGAAATTCGCATTCGCCTGCGTCAGTTTCGTCAAGAAATCTCCAAAGTTCTTGTCAAGGCTCAGCTGTTCCTCTGCCATTGAATTCGAATTGTCGATCACGAAAAGAATATCGACCTGACGGGTCGAGCCAGAGCTCGTGCTCTGTTTTTTGCCTGAATTCAGGGATTTCGAGAAGGGTGACAATTCGTGTTCATTACATGCCAGACCGCTCGCAAGCAATGCTCCCGCACTCAGGGCTACACAACCAATTGTCAATAGCTTATTCTTCAAACGCATATCAGGACTCCCTCAATGACCTTCTGTTAGTATCTCGTCTTATGGTCTGACGGCATGTCTCTCCGACTTTGCACATCCCAATCCTTTAGCAACCTACCACGAACGTTCCGCTTTGTAAAGACTCACTTTGATCTTAACGCAGAACGCGCTTCGCGGACGCCGCAGATTTTTACTTCATTTCAATGACATTCACGTATATAAATATAATTGATACGTGGTGACGCTCGCTGCTCGCGCATGCCCCCCCCCCTACCCCAAAATCGTATCATTACCCACATCCCGTCTCACTGCTCATCGACTCTCCACGCTCGGTGCGCAT
>JAFUEE010000149.1 GCA_017464085.1 Pseudomonadota bacterium | reverse complement strand
TCAGCAAAATGCAACAGTCGAACAGCTGAAGTCTCTTGAAACAGAATTTAAGAATATTCGTGAGGCATTTCTAAATTCAATGGAGAGCATGCAGGCTGTTCTGGATCGCAAACTGAATGGCGCCTTTGATACTGTTGTCAAGAACATGGCTGATCTCGGAAAAGGCTTGAATGATGGTCAGGATCGACAACAAAAAGCAACCGTTGAATGCTTGAATTCTCTTGAAAATGCATTTGTCAAAATTCGTGAGGATATTGTGAATACACTCGAGAAGATTCGGGAAGACAATACCATCGGGCTTGATAAGATGCGCTCTGAAAATCAATCCAGTCTGGACAAAATCAATCAAACAGTAAATGAGAAACTCCAAAAGACTTTGAATGACCGAATCACACAGTCTTTCGAACTTGTAAACAAACGCCTCACAGAAGTGTATGAAGGACTTGGCGAAATGAAAAATGTTGCATCTGGTGTTTCTGACTTAAAAAATGTGTTATCAAATGTCAAAAGTCGCGGAATCATGGGAGAAATTCAGCTCGGTGCAATCCTCCGCGACATTTTGGCACCAGAGCAATATGAAACACAATTCAAAATTGACCCAAACAGCACTGAGATGGTTGATTTTGCAGTTCGTCTTCCCGGCCTTGAAGATGGTAAGTTTGTCTTCCTCCCAATAGATTCTAAATTTCCTGGAGATTCATACGCCAGCCTTGTGAATGCATACGATTCTGGCGATCCAGCAGATATCAAGCAGAAAAGAAGCATCCTGGAACGAGAACTCAAACGTTGTGCAAAAAGTATTCATGATAAATATATCATTCCGCCATACTCAACAGATTTCGCGATCATGTTCCTTCCTTTTGAGGGCTTGTACGCAGAAGTCGTCAACATGGGACTTGTTGAGGTGTTACAAGCAGAATATCGCGTAAATATCACAGGTCCCTCCACAATGGCTGCAATGCTGAATAGTCTACAAATGGGATTTCGAACACTCGCAATCCAAAAAAAGAGCGGTGAAGTATGGAAAATACTTGAAGCAGCAAAGAAGGAGTTTTCAAACTTTGAGAGTGTACTTTCTAAAACAAGAGATAGACTGCGTCAGGCTGACGATGAACTTGAGAAACTCATCGGAACGCGAACTCGAGCCATCAATCGAAAACTTCAAACTGTATCAACGCTCGATGCAAATGAAGATTCATCAGAACTTTTAGAATTAACATAACATTGCTTTGCAATCTGTCAAAGACTTTCCTTTGACAACATCATCGCCCCGTTCATGGGCCAGAAACTGCGCGGCGAAGCCGATTACGACATCATCGCGGTCGAGCCCGCATCCTGCCCCTCATTCACACGCGGCACCTACGCCTACGACTTCTGCGACTCCGGAAAAATCTGCCCTCTCGCGAAAATGTACACCCTCAGTTCGAGCTTTATACCCAGCCCGATTCACGCCGGCGGCCTGCGCAGCCACGGCATGAGCCCCATCTTCTCCGAACTCTATGATCAAAAAATGATGCACGCTATCTCCGTCGAGCAGACCGAAGTCTTCAAAGCCGCACAAATGTTCGCCCGCGTCGAAGGAATCCTCCCCGCTCCCGAATCATCCCGCGCCATCAAAGCGGCCCCCCCCCATCACAGTAATAGCTGAAGCCTTGCGCTGCAAACAAACCGGCGAATCCAAAACCATCGTCTTCGGTCTCCACTAAAAAATTCCTCGCCATTGCTCGCTTGGCGAGTTATGACCTTGAGGCTCGTTGGTGAGTGACGATTTGAATTGTTGCCAGGAGGTTGTTATGGTGTCAATGAAAAAGCAAGCGCAGGAACAGACATATCAAACCATTCGCGGCTATGTTGTGGATGCACAGCGTCAGGTGCGGGTGGCCGTCAACAGTGCGATGGTAGAGGCGTATTGGCATATTGGTGAGGCGATTTTCAAGGAGTGCGGGGACAATGACCGTGCGGCGTATGGCAAGCAAGTGTTGCAGTTCATCTCGGAGCGACTGTCAGCGGAGTTCGGAGCTGGTTTCAGTGTCCAAGGATTGCGCAATATGCGCCAGTTTTATCTGACGTTTCCAAAACGCTCCACACTGTGGAGCGAATTGAGCTGGTCGCATTATCGAGTGCTGATGCGAATTCAGGACAAAGAAATACGCGAGTTTTACGCGAATGAGTGTGCCAAATCCGCCTGGAGCGTGCGACAATTGGAACGGCAGATTCACACCATGTTTTACCAAAGGATGCTGGCCAGCCAGGATAAAGCAAGCGTGGCCGCCGAAATCCAAATCAGTGAGCCCAAACCGGAATATGAAAAAATTGTAAAAGATCCATACGTCATGGAGTTTTTGCAAATCAAACCAGATACCCATGTCTACGAAAGCGATGTCGAACAGGCATTACTTGATCACTTGCAGCAGTTTCTGCTTGAACTGGGACGAGGATTTTGTTTTGAGGCACGCCAAAAGCGTTTTACTTTGGGTGGTCAGGACTTCTTTATTGATCTTGTCTTCTACAATTATATTCTGAAGTGTTTTGTTCTGATTGATATCAAAACAGGAGCATTGACGCATCAGGATATAGGTCAGATGCAGATGTATGTGAATTATTATACTCGGGAATTGATGAATGAGGGAGATAATAAACCGATTGGCATCGTACTGTGTGCAGAAAAGAATGACGCCATTGTTAAATACACGCTTCCTGAGGATAATGATCAAATTTTTGCATCAAAATATATGACCTGCCTGCCAACCGAAGAAGAGCTTAAAAATGAATTGCGCCTGGATAATTATATAAAGCATAAATAGCAATGTTATAAAGCTGAATCCACGAAACCAAATTTTTTACAGCGGCGATTGAAGCTGCTGGCCTGAAGAAAACGCTAAAATCACTTGTGCTGAAAAGCATTTTGCAGTGATTTCCAAAAGACGATGCATTGCATGTGGAAAGTATAAAACAACCCGCGTATCGCAAATAGCGGGCGCAAGCGAGCCGTAGGCGCGTGTCGTGACACGCGCATAGGCAAGCACAAAGGCCGTATGCGCGTAGCGCATAGGCCGACAGGCGAGGCGTATCGGCACAGCCGATAAGCCTCGCCGCCCGGCGAAGATGATACGGTCATTTGGTGTATGCTGAGCAGGAAATGATTACTGGTCATTGAAAACAGGCTGAGGGAGTTATCGTGGCAATCGTAAGCAATCAGACAAAAGACATCGTGCAGCAAGAAATGTTTACCGAGATACGCACGATCATGAACTAGGCTCGAAGCCATCTGGCCAAGCAGGTCAATCAGACACAGCTCGCCGCCTATTGGAACATCGGACGTGTGATTGTCGAGCACGAACAAAATCAGAATGTGCGGGCTGAATACGGGAAAGAAGTGTTGAAGCAGGTTTCGAGAACCCTGACCAAAGAGTTTGGCAAGGGGGTTTCCAGGTCTAACCTTCAAAATATGCGACTGCCTTACTTGGCCTACCCAAAATGCCAGACACTGTCTGGCAAATTGAGCTGGTCGCATTATTGCTCCTCGTCATTTCGAATGAGAAGCTCGCGGGTTTCGAGAAGGAATGCGCGCGTTCAAAACACTATTCGCCCCTTATCACCGGCAGGACATGCGTCTCGATAAATTCGACGCGATCATAGATTCTGACTTTAAACGTGCCGGTCACGCCTACCGAAACTTGATTGTCGGGATTGACATAGATGATATTGCCGCCGTCGCCAATGGCCGCCACGACCGATTTGTTCTTGTAGGGTCTGTACCATAAGTAGCCATATTCCATATTGCCAAAGCGTTCATCCAACTGCAGGCGTGGCGCGGTCATCTGCGCGATCCATTGTTCTGAAACGACTCTGGTTTGATGATATAAACCACTGTTCAAAACCAGTGTCCCGATTTTGGCGAGATCACAGGCTGACAAGGCCAGTCCCCAGCCGGCGGTGACGCGCCCCTGCGGATCGGAGTACCATTCATTTTTACGCGGCGCTTTGCTCATCAGATAGTTCAACTGGTCTTCTTTGGAACTGTCCCCGTGAGGAATATGCTCGGGAATATCAAGCGGTTTAAATAAATAGCGGTTTGCAAAATCAAGACAATTTAAACCTGAACTTTTTTCGATGATGCCCGTCAAAATTTGTATGCCAAGAGAGGCATATTTGAACGTCCCCGTTAACCCGGAACGACCGCCGAGCAAATCGAGTGCCGCCTTTGTCCAGTCATTAGATGTACAGACTTTTTTCCACGGTTCTGAACGATATTTATAAGGCGCGGTCATCGTCAGCAGATGTTCCAGCGTGACATCGTAAATCGTCTTTTCCCCGCGCCTGACCACATAATCCGGGAAAAAATCCAGTACTTTTTGGTCGACGTTTTGAATATATCCTTTATCGACGGCGATACCAATGAGCAAAGCCATCGCGCCCTTGGTGACAGACATGACGTGGACCGCGTCGTCTATTTTATACCCGCGCCAGCAATCCTGATAAACCGGCTTTTCATTTTTGATTGCAAATATCTGGCAAATATTGCTCTCATTGCCCGTGCTGTTTTCTATCCATTGATGCAAATCTGTCTTTGTCATTGTTTTCCTTCCTTGTAAAGCGACGTTGCCAGAAACCAACGCAGGACAAGGATTTCGAACTTAGTTCCTGCCTGTTTGGCATCAAGCCTGAGGGCCGCCTAAATACTCATCCAATGCAAAGAAAAAATCAATATCCGCTTTTTATATCGATGCGAAGCCCCCTGCGCATCATTTCGCTTAAAGCGATCAAGCCGATACGACATCTTGCCACAGCGCGATGTTTGCAGCCCCGCATTGCAAACTACTCTACGGCAGGCATCATCCCCTCTCTGAGTTCCTCGCAGCTTTTCTCATACGCACAGCGCTCTTCTGGCGTCAGGGAATCCAAGCGAGCGACTTGTGCAAGCTCTGCAAAAGCTTCATTCTGATCTGCCCAGGGGATCCGATCGAGAGAAGCATTTTTGAGGATATATAACCATTTGTCGAGATCCGTGCTGCATTCGCTCTCAGGCTTATCAAATTTCGGCATCTGTAGAAATGTCATCCGAAACAGTTCTTTATCCCGAGAAGCTTCATCTCCCCCACGCCCCCCCTCACCACCCAGAGTCACGGTCACAGGCCTCATGCCGAGATCGACACCGGGCTTCCCTATGAACTCGTCACGAACAAAATCGAGGATGTACACGAATAAGGGGATATGCTTCCACCTATCCACAGTCTCCTCCTCCGACACAATGGCACACGACTGAAAATACGGAACACGCTCCACCAATGCCTTGACGATATCCCGTCTCTGCAGTTCCAGAATCAAAGGCGTTCCGTCTTTGTATGTGCAGAAAATACACTGAAATGACTTCTGCATCGGCTTGCCACCAACCTCCAAGGCCTGATGCGGGCAATAATGCGCGCAGCGCAGGCAATAGGTGCATTGCTCCCCACCCAAACACGCTTGTCCTCAAGTTTGATATTCTGCTGCGGACAGATTCCCCCCCACTACTGCCACACTTCTCCGCATTCGCCAACGGCTTAAACGGCAGATACGCTTTTTCCGACAGCGCCGGCACGCACATCAGACAGCCCAGCGAATCCATACCGGCATAGAGAAGCGCATGCTTACCTGCCGCAATATTCTCCACAATCAACTAATGCGCCTCACTGCCCCATTCATGATCCAAAACCTCCGCGACGAAGCCGATTACGACATCATCGCGGTCGAGCCCGCATCCTGCCCCTCATTCACACGCGGCACCTACGCCTACGCCTTCTGCGACACCGGCAAAATCTGCCCATTCGCGAAAATGTACACCCTCGGTCCGAGCTTCATGCCCAGCCCCATACGCGCCAGCGGCCTGCGCTACCACGGCATGAGCCCCTCCTCTCCGAACTCTACGCCCCAGAAGCAGATGCACTGCCATATCCGTCGAACAGACCAAAGTTCAAAGCCGCACAAATATTCGCCCGCATCGAAGGCATCCTCTCCACCCCCGAATCCTCCCACGCCATCAAGGCCGTCCACCAATTACAATCTACACTCTCCGCGCACACGTGTGGCGGCGGACACTTGCGCACTCATGATTATTGACAAAAATCTTGTGAACAATTATTTTACTATGGGTTAGTCTTTACGATAGTGCAATCTTCTGCACGTTTTCGACGTTTACAAAAGGAGTTCTTCATGTCCATCAAAAAAAGTATGTGTCTTCTGCTCGCGTTCGGAACGCTCTTCACATTTGCAGCCTGCAACAAACCAGCAGACCAGCCCAAAGCAAAGACCGCCGCAGAACAGACGCAGAACACGCCCACAGCAACTGAAACACCATCAAATACCACAGCCTCTAAAACGGATTCAGCTCCCCAAGATACCACAGGTGCCACATTACAACAGCTCAATCTCAAAGAAGGCGAAGCGCCAGTCATTCGTGGCGTGGCACTTGACGGTAACAGAGCTGGCTTATCAATCGACGAAAAAAATCATCGCATCAATGGCAGGCCGCTTTCAAATCGCGACATACGTTCCATCTTTGAATTAAATGAGTGGATCTCAATCCGCCTGGACACAGACAAAAAATCCGGAATCTCAGCAGTAATCATTCCGCATGTCGATAATTCAGCTACACTTTCCGAAAACTTAGAAATTCCTGACTCTGCACCACGTGTCGATCTCAATGCGCCCGAAGATGTAGAAAATGCCCTTTATGCGTCATGGGGCGAACTATATCTACATCCAGAAGAATGGAAACCAGGCGATTATGATCTTCTCTTCATGTCTGACAATAAGCCAATCGCAAGAATCATTCTAAAATTCTATCCAGAAGAAGCTCTCGCAGACAAATCAGATGCTGACCTCCTAAAAATCATGCAAAATTTATAAGCCTAATCCCTCAAGTGACACAATCCAAGCCTCGCCCCGCATACGCGGGGCATCCATGCGTCCCTGCCGATGCAGTACACATCGGCATCCCCTCGCCCCGCGCATGCGAGGCATCCATACTCACTTCACCAAAGCGGCACCCATTTCAAACACTTTCCGGCAGTCTTGCGGAAATACGGTGTCATGGCGAATCTTTTTGGCCTCCGGATCAAAAATGGACCACGGCCAATCGAGCTTGCTGTAATCCTTGAGCTGAAGCGTATCACCGCAGATAAACACCTCCGTAGGGCCGACAAAACGGCTCAGTGTCTGCTGATAATTCCGCATCAGATCTGTATAATACATATCCGGCGCGTTGCTCGTCATAATGAGCAATACCGGAATCATGTGAGCATTGCAGCAAGGCGTATCTTTGTTATACGTCAGATTTTGGAAAATCAGGCGCTCATAAAGCGCGCGAAATGATGCCGTCATCTCCGAAAGATAGTTAGGTGATCCGATAATCAGGCCATCTGATGCGCGTATCGCATCGAGCACGGGTTTGAGCCCATCACGGCAAATGCAGCATCCCTTGTTCTTTTCTTTTTTGCACCCGAAACAAGAGATGCATCCCGTGTACTTTTCAAGCTTGAACAGATCGAATTTCTCGACTTCAGCGCCAACAGACTCAGCACCTTTGGCAGCCTCAGATACCAGAGTATCCGTATTCCAGCCACGTCGCGGACTGGCATTGATTGCAATAATCTTCTTACCCATCGCAGTCTCCTTTATTATGCTTTGGAAAATTTAGTCTTTGGCTGACGGCATCGCGGACATCTCCAATCCTCTGGAAGCGCTTCGAACGGCACTCCAGAATGATTATTGATTGGCCAGGATAATATCTTTGAGCTTGATATGCTCGTTTCTAAACCGCACCGAACTCTGCTCATTCTGCATGTGAATCGCATTCTGCGGGCAATTGTGCAGGCAGGCATAACACACTTCACAATGGTCTGAGAAATAGACTTTATCTGTGACCGTAATATTATTGGCAGGACAGACCTTTGCACAGATGCCACAGCGAATGCACTGATCCGTGACAATATAGCCCTTCGCCGTATCCTTGCGCAAAATGGGCACAGCCAGCATTGCCTTATACTTGGCAATCTCAGCCTCGATCTCCGCCGTGATCACAATCTCTGTATGCTTTCTTTCGGCAATATCCCGGCAAACAGCATCGATCTGACCTTCGACATTTTTAGCCGCGAGCGTATCCAGCTGATTCTGCATCTCAAATACGGGCAGATAATTATCTACCATCTGTATCGCATGAATATAATCGATTTTCAAGCCATTTGCACGAGCCGCCATGTCTGCGTGCGCAAATGCTTCGGCATACCCCATGCCATAGGTATAGATAAAAAAGAAATAATCCGTCTTGATCTTTACCTTCGCCAAAAACTCACGGACCATCATCGGCATTTCCACTGCGTACACAGGACATACAATGCCGACAGCATCGTCGCAGATCTCAAGCTGCCCGTTTCGCATCAGCTGCGGAATAGACAACAGCTCCCCGCCGATGCGTTTCGCCACATACAGGCAATTGCCTGTCGCCGTAAAATAACAGATTTTCACGCCTTATCTCCTCATGAACGATACAGATCCTGTACTTTAATCTCCGGATGATGATATTGAAATGACTTCTGCGTCGGCTTACCACCGATCTGCATGGCCTGATGCGGGCAATAATGCACACAGCGCAGACAACACGTGCATCGTTCGCCCACAGACGCGCATTTCCCCTCAACTGTAATATTTTTTTGCGGACAAATTTTCTCACACAATCCGCAGCCGACACATTTTTCCGCATCTGCGGAAGGCTGGAACGGACGATACGCTTTTTCCGACAGCGCCGGCACGCACATCAGACAGCCCAAAGGATCCATACCGGCATAGTGAAGCGCGTGCTTACATGCCGCAATATCCGCCACAATCTCATCCATGCGCGTCGCATACTTTTCAAATTTCCAAACCTGGTCATTGGGATTGCGATGATAGGCAAGACCTGCTGTATCGGGAAAACGCACCTTGTTGCAGTATGCAATATCCACCCCCTGCGCTTTCAGCAAGCGGCGGACTGTCCATATCGCATTATTCGTCTGCGCGCCGCATGTGATCACGATATAAATATAGGCCCCTTTCGGAAAACGAAGCTTCGGAACAAGCTCCCTCACGGCAATCGGCGCATCCAGCATATAGGTAGGATAGACAAGCCCCACCCGTTTCTCTGATGTCAGATCCCTCTCTACCGCATCATACATCGAGACAGCATCCTCCTCCAGCCTGTCCGCCAGTCTGCGCGCCATCACAAGACTATTCCCCGTCCCAGTAAAATATATAATCACTATATTATCCCTTCAGTGAAAAATAATGTTAAAACACCCGAAACTCAACCCATTTCATCTATACATCATACATCACCATAAAGCAATCTCTGAATACCCTCAACGATTTACATATTGTCTATTCAGCCGGGTGTGGCACATTTAGCCACTGATGGCTCCTTTTGCGCCATACGACAATAGAGCCCTCCATGTCCTTGAAATCAAAGCCAAAACTTTTATCACGCTAACTACTGCCTGCACGCAAAATCACGCAATACTTCAGAAAACACCTATGGGGCTGAATATTAACCACATTCTTCACTTCGACATTTCTATTCAACTGAATTTCCAGTCTTTATAATGACTGCAACTGCATCATACCTGAGTAACTTATTTTTAAATCCGCATCCCTGCTTGCCATTTTACATCAAAAGCCATTTGCCAGCACAGCCCCGCATCAATCCTGAATAAACAGTCTTCAAGCGAATAATGACAATTTATCCACACCATGAACACCCCGTTTGTGCTATCACGTCTTGGGCCGTGAAGCGGCTTTCCAGCATCCACACATGCAGTTCTGCGCAGCATTTCATATCCAGGGCATCACATGAGAACGCTTACCAAATACGCCTTACCCCTTCTTCTCGCACTGTCAGCCTCAGCCTGCTCAAAAAAAGATCAGCCGCAGCCAGACGTCAATCCGCCCAATGAAGCAGCTCAGCCTGCCTCCCCCGATGCAACCGCACAGACAGCCCAAGAGCCTCAACCAGAAGCCCCCAAAAACGAAAATGCGGCTCCCGAACCTGAAGCGCCACAGAAGGAACAAGCGCAAGCGCCCACTGACGCAGAAGCCATGCAGAAACTCCGCGCACTCCCTGCTGAGGCAATGGAAAACGAGCTTCTCAAAGCATTTGACACTGCCGATCAGGCAGACGATGCACTCAAAACGCTCCGCGAACGCTCAGACCTCGGCGACGACCGCGCAAAAGAGCAGTTCGTCAAAAACGTTTTCAGCCGCCCGCGCACTGACCCGAATTACAATGCCGCTGTCAAATACATGACAAGCATACGCGAATACAAAGATCCCGATGTCATGTACCAGCGCGCCGTCTATGAATATTCCAGGCGCATCACAGATCCGGAAGCCGGCGCACGCGCCATGCAATTCTTCAAGATGGCGGCAGACCTCGACCATGAGCCCACGCTCCGCTTCCTCATTCAAAATCCTTCGCTTGGCCTCGTCGGCACCGCACTCCAGAAAATTACAGAGCTGTACAAGCAAAAGCCTCAAACGCCGGAAAATCTCTTCGATCTCGCCAAATTGCTCGAAATGGGTCCTTCCGAACTCATGCCTCAAGTCGAAGCACTCATCTCCGCCGCAAGCGACGCAGGCTTCCCAAAAGCCATGTTCGTTCGCTCCGGACAGCTCATGGATCGCGACGCTTCCTGGCTCAGCGGCTTCGAACTCCTCCAGAAAGCAGCCGCCGCAGGCTCCGAAGATGCCAACCTCAGGCTGGCGTTCTTCTATATCGCCATCGCATTCTCCGCGTCGCGTGAAGAAGCATCAGAGTTCGCAGCCATGCCGCTCTCCGAAATCCAGTACAACGCCATCAAAAATATCGTCGACAAAGCGAACGACAAAAAGCTGTTCTGCGTCGAGACGCTCAAAAAAGCATCCGGCCTCGAAGAAGCCTGCCGCATGCTCCTCGGATTTGCCGCCGAAACCTCGCAAACGCCTTCAAAACTCGAAGCCGCAAGCGCATCAGTCGCCTGCCTCAAAGATTTCATAGATGCCATGCCGACACGTGATGCCTGCGACCATGCATACGATCTCGCGACCTATGCCCTCGAAGAGGAAATCACAGAAGCCGATCTCGCTCAGATCTTTACCGAACCTCAGCGGACAAGACTCGGCCAGATCCTGACATCATGCTATCAGACCGCCCTCGAAAATGGCGACGATTATCCCGCAGATCGCCCCTATATCGGCTACTCCACTGCTTTCCAACTCGCCGTGCTTCACACAGGAAACTCGACACTGAATATCCCCACAAAAACAGCAGAACGACTCAAATACCACGTCTACGCCGCGCACCACAACGACCTGGCAGCCCAAGTCACGCTCGCGATGAACTACGAGCATGGCGGCGATTTTTCAAAAGATCCAGAACGCGCTTGCTTCTGGTACGCCATGGCCGACAATCACCACGTCTGCCGGCTCTTCTGCCCGACACACTTCAACGACGAGGATTTCAGCGACACCTGCAAATTCTGCACGACAGCAAAATCATCGCTCATCAAGTGCGCCAAGCCTGCAAAGCCATGACTTTTTCTGGGAGGGGGAAGACTCCCCCTGCGCGGCTATTTCGCATTCGCGAAATACGCCGCTACCCCCTCGACGGAATCGTATCCTGCAAGCCTCAGGCATGCTTGAGCTCGAGTTCCAGGCGAATCAGTTCGTCAAGCGCCTTCTGGTCTTCATCGAGTTCCGATGACAATTCGCGAAGCGCGCCTGCGCCATCTGTCTGGATGATGAAATCCACGATATCGCGTTTGATCGATTTGTCCATATTGCGCACCGAAATCGCATAAATCTTGCTGCCTCGAAGCGCCTTGAGCAGAAGATCACGGACTGCCACTTTGCTATGCGCATTCCCGAGAAGCGTCAGAAGCGGCTGCTGAATACCCGTCGCCACAAGCGCATTCCATCCAATCAGGCCAAGACAAAGACCGAGGTAAAGCTCCGGCTGATCCGCCAGGTTCTCCGCCGCAATCTCCGTGATGAGATTCACATCTTCCCATTCCGCAGAGAAGTTGCCGTCACGGCCTGGAACCGGATTGCCGCTCAATGACCAGACGAGATTTTCCCAATCTGAGATCTCGATGTCGTCAAACGAATCGAGATAGAGCACATTCTGGAGCAGATAACTCGACACCGGATAACCGGAGCGATTGTGAAGGCTCGCGAGCGCCGCTTTAGCGAGATCGCACAAGTCATCATCCGGCATGACGAGCGTCGCGCAATAACAAACCTCTCCCAAAAATCCCGTCGATGCCATCAGGTCCATCGGTTCGAGAGAATACCGAGAGGCAAACTCTTCCAGACGCTCGAGCTGAGACGCGTCCATGTGCATCTGAAGGCGCTTCTCTGCAATAATCTCCACGCGCTCACGGCACTCTTCCGGAAGCTCGTCCAAAATCTTCGAGAATTTGATGCGCTTTGATTCGTCATCGGGCACATAGAACGGCTGCATGCTCATCGGATTGAGCCAGTCCACAGGCTTCCAGCCGGGTATCTTGAAATCATAGCCCTGCACCACAGGACCGTCCGATACTTCGCCTTCAAGCTCGTCTATTTCCGCATCCACCACATCGCCGCCAGTCGCGCCGGCCTGACGATTCTTATAGTCGTTCATCATGCCGGAAAGCAGAGGGTTGTTCCCGACGATCGACTGAAACATCGGACTATTCATGCTCTCCTGAATCTGCTTCTGCATCTCAGGCGTCTTCGCCAGCTGGTCAATCTTGCTCAAAAGCTCCGGATGCTTGAACACCTCTCCGATAAATGCCATCGGGTTGCTCTGAAATTTGTCAAGACCGCCGACTTTCTCCATCATCTCGCGGATTGTCAACTCCATGTCGTCCATGTGATTTTCCTTATGCTGTTCATTTTCGTGGAACTGTCCAAAATGGACAAAAAACACACGAAATTTCGCACACAAAGCGGTAAAATGCAATCAGTTGCGCCAAGCAACTTTCCATTTTATCAAGCCGACGCCATCATGCGCGCATGGAAATGAACCAGCATCCCGCATGCGTTCATCTTCAGGGCTGCCGAATTCACGCCCTCATTTCTGTATCCATCTTCACAAAGGCCATCATGAAATACCGCCTGCACATTGCCACTCTCCTCCTCAGCCTGCTCCTCCCTGGCACTGCTTCTGCCGAGGACATCGTCCTCTACAGCTATGCGAAGACTTCGCTCCAGCCAGCCGAATGGGCAATCGTGCCGAGCATCGAGTCTCTGAACGACAACGCTCCGGACACGATTTTCGACGCGCTGAGGCGAAGGAAAATGCCGACCTACGGCAGCACCGCTTACGACCGATCAAAAAATCTGGTCACCATCGACACAAGCAAATGCGCCTATGCTTCAATCATCTCCGCCGAAATCGCTCGCTCCATGACGGCCAACGGCCACAAGCCTCCAGCATTCCAGTGCGATGACCGTCCTGTGCCTTCAGCCGCAGAACAGCTCGCATATTTCATCCCTGTCATCCCGCTCTGGCAGGCGCTCAGCGCACAAAAGATTACGCCGCCTGCGCTCATCCAGGTCGATGACACCTACATGACGCCAGATATTTTTGCGCAAAGCCTCAAAAAACAAGACAAAGCTCTGATCAAAGCCATCGAAAATGATTTCAATGACCCAAATGTCTTCGTCAAGACCGGCGCCATGCAAGGCTATATCGCCCACAAATTCCCCAATGCGGAAAAGCGTGTCGCAAAAGAGCTCGACACCCCTGCATCCACGAGCGCCGCGATGACCGCGCTCGCGCACACAAGGGATTCCGCCATCATCGCGCAGATGAAAACCATCCTTCAAAAAAATTCGCCGCAGCAGGAAAGCTATGCCCTGGCCATGCTCTCAGCCGATGACCGTTCGCTTCAAAATGAAGCCATGCTCGTGCTGCTGCGCGCAAAAAATGCCGCAAGCTTTGCAAAAGCACTGCAGATGCTCGACAGCACTCAGAATTTTGCAGCCGTCCATGCCGATCTCGCAAAGATCATGTCCGAAACCTCCCCAGAAAACGCAGCACAGCTCGCGGCCAAACTGCTCGCACACGCAGATACGAATGCGCTGAAGGACTGGCTGTGGAACGTTCCATTCGGAGAAAATCCGCGCGCCGTCGCGCTCACGGTTCTCAGCAGCCCCAATACCAGCGCCTCGCTTCAGACCGCCTCACTTGGCATCCTGATGCAAAGCAAGGACAGCATTGAAGCCTTCGACGCATTCGACGCGCTCTCCCCCGAGACAACGGACGCCCCGCGAGCCCTCCTGCGCGGCCTCGCTAGCCCGCATCTCGCGATTCAGTTCCTCTGCGCGCAGACGCTCGAAAATACGCCAATACAGGCCACCGAACTGCCTCAGGTCATGATTTCTGCCTCTGGCCAGACCGAATACGCCAAGTTCCTGCCGCTTCTGACACAGCTTCTGGCAAATTCCGGATATGACCTCAAATCCACAAAGACAGATCTCGAAAAACGCGCATCGACGCTTCGCGAAACGCAATCAAAACCCGATGCTGCCAAACTTCCTGCAAACGCCTCGCTCAAAGGCGCGGCACTGATCGCACTGACACTCGCGGACCCGGCATCCGCTCTCCCCGCTCTGAACAAAGATCTCTACCACGAAAAAGCCACGCTCCGCACAGATATCGCTTACGCGCTCGGCAACGCAGGCAGCGATGCCGACGCCATGCGCATGATTCTGCTCAAAGATGCCGACGCTCATGTCGTCCAGATCCTCATCTCGCGCTTCCAAAAGCTTTCACCGCAAAATATCACGCAGCCCTTCGTCAAAGACGTCATTGCCAGAACAGAACGCGAAAACGACCTCAAGATCGCCGCGCTCCACGCATTGCCCTACCTTCTGAACGAAAAGACGGCCCAATCAATCGCGACGTTCGCCTCCAGCGAGATGTTCGACAACGACACGGCGGTAAAAATCGCCGCAATCCGAGCGCTCGGCCTGATCGCACGCAACGCATCTGACCCCGTCATCTCTGACAATGCCGTCACCTCGCTGGCGCTCACTGCCCAGGACAAGTCCCCGGAAATCGCGCACCACACGCTCCGCGCACTCGAGCGTTCGAACGCGTCGTCCGCCCGCGAAATCATCGAGCATGCACGCGAAGCTGCAAAGCGGTAAGCGCCGGCGTATTGGCAACGCCAATAGACGGCGCAAAGGCGCGCGTATTGGCAACGCCAATAGCGCGACCAACTCATGCAAGAAATTTCAGCGCAACCGCACGGCCCGCAAACACTCCGAGCAGACAGACAGCCACGCTCCCAATCATATATGCACCGCACATCCCCCATTTCCCCGCCTCAAGCATTCCATACGCCTCGAGCGAAAACGTCGAAAATGTCGTCAGGCCGCCGCAAAAACCTGTCTTCAAAAATAGGACCTGGCTGGCCGTCAGACGCGAATCATTGAGCATCACGCCTGCAATCACACCAATCACAACGGCGCCCAAAAGATTGGCGACAAATGTCATCCAAGGAAACACAGAACCGCTCAAAAATGGTATCTTCGACAGTCCATAGCGGAGAATCGCGCCAAGCGCGCCACCTATCCCAACCGATATGATCCCAATCATTCTACCCCTCTGATTATGCTCACTTTCCGAAAACTCGCAATCGCGCTGCTTCCCTGTATCGCACTCACATCCTGCACGCAGGACAGCGGCTTTTCGACCGCGCAGATGCCCATTATAAACGGTCAGCCTGCGCCTGACGAAAATTACGGGGCCGTCGTCTCGCTCTCCATTCGCGCCGACAAGCATTACTATACGTTCTGCACGGGCACGCTCATTCGCGATGATGCCATCCTCACTGCCGCACACTGCGTCTCCGATACCGATGACTTCCCGTTTTCAAGGTTTCATAATAATCAACAAGTACAAATACTTACAGGACAGAACGTAGAAAATCCTTCCGTTTCTGATATCTACGAGATTGACAGGATTCAGCTGCATCCCGATTTTTCTCCCCAAAAGACGCAGTTCGACCTCGCGGTTGTCTTTCTCAAAACGCCGGTACCCGAACACATCAAGCCGCTTCCAATCTTTGAAGAACAGTCGCGCCTGAGCCTGCTCGCACATCAGTCGCAGCGCGTGGAATTCGTCGGCTACGGCATCACCGAGCATGGCTCCGATGGGGAACGCAAAAGCGCGGAAGGCTCTCTGCTCAAATACTGCCCGTATAAAAAACCAGACAGCCTCTGCGGCATCGAAACGCCGCTCGGGGAGCATCATCTCATTCCGCCGGGAAGCTTTTTTCATGATCTGTCAACGGGCGGCGCATGCCTCGGCGACTCCGGCGGACCGGTCCTCATAAAGGAAAATGGCGAATTTTCGCTCATAGGCGTCGTCGCATACGGCGATGCAGACTGCAAGACGTATGCTGTCACGACTTCGGTCGCTGATTTTGCGCCGTGGATCCGAAACACGCTCGATCCGCCCCCCGAGGACGACTGCTCAGCCTCCAGCCTTTGTGCTTTTCGTCATAACAGTTCGGGACGCACGCCATTATTTATGATATGTTGCGCTTTCATCGGTCTGGGCTGTTTGTGGCGCAGGCGCGAAAAAATTACCGAATCCTTAGGCCAGCCATGAAAAAATCGCTCTATGCCTCTCTGATCTACCATCAGAAAATCTTGTCCGAAAAGACGATCACAGCCTCAAAAGTGACCATCGGAAGCGCTAAAAACAACGATTTTCCACTCGATATCGCTGAATTTCCGCCGTCATATACGGTCTTCGTGAAGGACTCCGTCAGGCTGCGCCCAGATATGCTCGCGAGCCTTTCAAGCAACGGGCATATCTATCCCGTCGGGCAGAAGCGAAACGGCTCCGCAGCAGGCGATGCCGAGACTTTTGAATTCGGGGAGGACGACTGGCTCATCCTGAATCTGGCGCCAGGCCTCGATTTCGTGCTCTGTTATAAATCCGAAGAACTGCCGCCGTTCATCCCGGCATCGCCAGTCCTCTCGCTCTCACAGGCGCTCGAAAGCCCTGTCGCGCGCGCGCTCGTCCTGAGCTTTGCGCTCCATTCCGCCTTCATACTGCTCACCAGCCTTTCGACAGAACACACGGATGCCGTCCACGTCAAAGGCCTCGAAACGCGCTGGGTCGAGCTGCTCAGCGATGTCAGCGAACGTCAGGAAGAAGAAAAAGAAGATGTCCCGGTCATCGAAGATGTCGACAACGTGATCGTCGACGACGCGATGAAAAATTTCGACCGCCCCAAAATCGACGATTCCAAGACAAACCTTGCAAACCTGAACAAAATCGACAAGCCCGTCGGACTTCAGGCAGCGCTCGGTGGCGCAAAGCTCCACGACATGTCCAGCCTTTTCGGGTCCAGTGCCGGCCTCGGGGATGCGCTTGACTTCATGCCCGAAACTGCCGAAGGCGATGCTTTCGGCACAGGCGCAGGCTTTGCCGCAGGTCTCAGCGGTGTCGGCTTCGGCGGCGGGGGCGGCGGAGGCGGCGGCGGTTACGGCTCCGGCATCGGCGGCATCGGAAACGGCGGCGGAGGCGGCGGAGGCGCCGCAAAAGTCAAAGGCCCCAAAAAATCAAATGTCAAACAAAAGACAAAGCTCGCGATGGAAGCCCCGAAACAAGGCGCGTTCTGCAAAGAATCAAACATACGCGAAGTCGTGCAAAAACGCTCCAATGCCCTCAGAAACTGTTATGAACAGCAGCTCCTCGCAAATCCTGACCTCTCCGGTAAGATTATCGTCTTCTGGAAAATCGGACTGGACGGCAAAGTCACCGATGCTTCGATCAAATCCACAACAATGAACAACGCGCGCGTCGAAAGCTGCCTGACCTCCTACATCCGGAAGCTCACATTCGACAAGCCGGACGGCGGCATCTGTGTGGTCGAATTCCCATTCATCTTCACTGCCGCGCAATGACCGCTCTGTCACGGCCGTTTCCATGCGGAAAACGGCCTGCGCCGCTGTTTCACACGCGGCGCCAATGGCGCTATCTCGCATTGCGAGATACGCTCCATTTATGCGCCTCTGCCACATACATAGGGAGACCGTTAAACAATGAAAAAAGCTATCGTTGCCCTTGTTGTCGTCAGTGTTGCTATCCTCAGCGCCTTGTTATTGCTTAATTTCCGGACAATAACCAATCGCCCTGAAACTGAACTGGCACCCCCAAAAAATACGCCTTCATCCATCTCAGCGGACAACGCCTCTCCTCAGGTTTCCGGAACAGTTCTGGACGGCATGACAAAACAGCCACTCGCGGCAAAGGTCATCCTCAAAAATAACAAACAGATCGTACAGACCACAGAATGCAACGCGTCTGGCGAATATGCCTTGCCCTCCCATAACGGAAAATATCAGATTTCCGCAGAATATCCAGGCTACGTTCCAAGAGGCAGATATGATATATCGCGTTCTATAGAAATCAATCATGAAACAAATAAATTAAATAAAATATATCTATGGCCTGAAGCAAAAATCAAAGGCCGTCTCGTCTCCGGAGATATCGGTATCTCTTCAGAATTAAGCTTCACTTATCAATACGATGATTCAAACGCTGAAAATTATAAATTTAAAACACTCTCATCCGATGAAAATGGCAATTTTATACTCGGACAAGCATACGGCGGCATACTCGACATTGAAATCACAGCAGATGGCTTCGTGCCCCAGACACTTAAAGATGTCGAAATCGATCCAGGGCAAACATTGGATCTCGGCGATATTCCGCTGAAAACAGGCACGACTGTTTACGGAATCGTCACAGACGCTGAGACATCCTCCGCAATCGCAGGCGCAAGGCTGGAATATACAGACAAATCGGGAAATATCATGCATACGCTCTCTGCGAATGACGGCTCATACAAACTTCCGGCCACAGATATACAAAATTTACAGATTTCTGTCGTTGCCAACGGTTATAAAGATATTCACGAATCTATCTCAACTCACGGACAGAAGACCTATGAATATCCCATCGCCATGTCAAAGCTCGCGGGCATCGGCATCCTTGTCAGCAATCAGACGGGACGCGAACCCATCCAAACGATTGTCACAGTCACTGATATCGCCTCCGAAAAAGTCGTCTACGAAAAAGCTCTCGACAATGGCTTTTATTCGCTCAACGAACTCCAGCAAGGGCCTTACCTTGTCAAAGGCGTCTCGGCAGACAAGCTGACTGAAACCAGCGCGCGCGTACTCGCTGGCAGCACCGCCACGCTCACGCTCAAACCCTTTGCAAAACTCAACGTCCAGTTCGTCATCAAAAAAGACGATTCCCCGGCAAAAGGCACATACAGATATATCTATAAGCCCAACGATAACGACGAAATCACGACAAACTGGACACCTATTCCAACAGATTCCGATACCGTCCTCATCGATCAGCTCATGCCAGGCTCATACTGGATCGAAGCTCGGCCGGACTCATTCTGGGAATCCACCGAAGACAGGCCCGGGGAAATGCATATCTCTCAATCTGCCATGATACCGCTCCAAATGGGCGAAACGCGATTTGTCAAATTAGCTCTGACAACAAGCGGCACGCTGCGCGGAAAGTTCAAAATCCCACCAAAACTTGCCGGAAAGCCCATTGTCGCCATGGCATACAGAGATTCTATTGAAGAAGATGGCTCAAGAAGCCGAAGCGCAACTTCAATACAAGTCGACCAAAACGGCGAATTCATTACCGATGAGCTTCCTGAAGGAGAGTTTTCAATTTATGCATTTACCCCCACCGGGGAAGCGAGTTATTTCTCAGGCTTGCAGGTCAAATTCGACAGCGACCATGTCATGGATTTTGATATGAGCTTTTCTCGCAAAGAATCAGAAAACGGCGTGTCTCTGATGATGCCAAGACCGACCTGGACTGATGAAGAATTCAAAGCCATGAGCGAAGAACAAAAGAGAGAAGTCCTCCCCAAATACTTCGCCTCAATCGACCGATGGACTGAAGCGATCCAGGAACAGGAAAGATATCAACAGGCAGAAGCGCAGAGAATATCAGAAAAGGCCGAATTGGATATCGAAGCGGAATGACGCTTAGAATTAGACCGATTTATATGAAAACAGGCTTGCACCTCGTTTGATCCCGCGCCTGTCCGTGCATTCATAGCTCACAAACACTGCTTTATCCGGACCATCATACAAAACATCTATGCGAACTTTCATCAGTTCGATGACAGCCACAATATCACCGGGCGCAAGCGTGTCGCCTGGCCTCTTAAATGGCTCGCCCCTGCTGTCCAGGATTGTCACAAAGCCATCTGTCGGCGCCGGATAGTGCGCAACTTTTTGCGCATGCGCTTCAGGCTGATGCCCGCACTCAGCAGCCTCAATGATATGCCCGATTCTATCCCCATATTCACACGCCGCACCATCGAGCAAATCGGGCACAAACATGCATCTTCCAGATATCACGAGCGCATACCGCCTGCCCAAACGCTCCAAGCATCCAATCAGCGTCTCTTCTGCGCTGCACGAAGATTCGTAAAAATAACGCCCGACCCCGGGGCTTTCCACAGTGCCATCCGGAGCCGGCGTGAGTTCTATCCGATCGCGCATAATCATATCTGATGGCAATCAGATCGTATCATCGATACCTTTTGCCTCGACATCATACACGATAATCGCATGAGAACTGGCTTCCGAGATCAAAAGGTAGTGCACTGAATTCGTCCGGAAGAGCTTCATCGCAGTCGGCGCGCTTGCGGCAACTACAGACAACGTGCTCAGCCCGGTGCGAGTCGTAAACTCATATTCCTCGCCACGCTTCGCATTCTTCGCATTCGGTGGCATATCGATCGAGAAAAATGCAGTCTGAGCATCATGCACCCCGCCCTGCTTTGTTTCCCCGAGCGAAAAGCGCGTCTGGCCATAAGGCCTGAGCGGATGATCGATGCATCGGCCACCAGAAACGAACTTCCGGTTCACGTATGACGATTTGCTCGTCACAATCCATTCATTGCTCGCGCGAATCTCAAACTCGATGCCCGACGTGAAACATTCCGGCACAGGCGCATACATCGCATCCGTGTTCAGCCCCGTAGGCACGACTGTGACCATATTCTGGCGGACATCCGTAATCTTCCACTCCAAGCGCGTCTTATTCCCGGACGCATTTGTCAGATAAGATTCGCAGCGGCTGCCAGGACGAAGGTTCTTCTCTGCCGTAAATACGAGATGATCGCCAGGCTGCGCACCGAGCGCGCACAAATCTGTATTCGTCTTGAACACGCCTGTCTCAGAGATATGACCGTCCGTGCGCTTTTCGCGCTCAAGCGTCCCCTCATAAGCAATACGCCATGTCTCAGACCCCATGATCGTATCATAGATGACAGAATGACGTTTGTGCGTACTCGGATTGGTGTCGCTCAATACCCCGACATCGGAAAAATAAGCGATTGCAGGACGTTCGCGAAGCCCGATTTCAGGCAGATCTGAAGCCGAGCAGATGCGCCCGACACAGCGAACCACACCGATATATGTCGAATCATCATTGATATCCGTCGCGCGCAACGCAAGCTCTTCAACGGTCTCCCGCACGACATCGTTCTTCGCATGTGTAAGCTTCTGATGAATCAGATATTCGACAACACTGCCGCTCGAAGATGAGACATAGACGACGGCATTTTCTGCGGTCACCTTATGACCATTCTTGTTATAGACTTCTTCCTCACGGATATCGCCAACGATATCAAGCGCCAGCCTGGACACAGGAATGCCGACGACGCGATTTCGCGGATACCACCCTGAGCGATCAAGCGTCCTGCCCGTTTCAAGGTCGATCACGATAATCTGAGAATCTTCAGGATCAAGCACATACAGCCAGCGCCCGCGCGGATCGATGCTCACGCGCCCGCGCCCTGACGACACGAACGCAGATTCTCCAAACCCATTCTTGCCATAGCATGCCAAATCTTCAAGATCGATCTGCCCGTCACGGTCATTATCCAACCCGTCACGGCACAATCCGACCCCATACGCCTTGCTTACTGCATCTGCATCCTCGTCACCAACAGGCCATGCGCAAACCATATCATCACGGTCCGCATCCCCGTCGCCATTGTTGTCCAAGCCATCGCCGCAAGTGCCCAGCACCATAGGCTGATACCCCGGCGCCTCTGACGCATCATTCGCAGACACGCACCCCGGATCAAGCGCATCGACAAACCCATTGCCATCATTGTCGATTCCGTCGTTGCATTCCCCTATGCCCAACAGACCTACCCCGACACTGTCCGCATCAGTAGCCGTGCCTTCAGCACTCCATGGATAAAAACAGCTCGGATCTTCCGCGTCGATTTTCCCGTTGCCGTCATTATCAATCCCGTCAGAGCAGCCAAAACCGGCACCAAGACGTTCAATCTCGCAAGGATAAGCCTGTTTCCCATCCGCACAACTGCCAGCAGAACTGTCAAAGGCAATCACACTGACATATCTTCGGTCTGAAAATGTCACATAGCCCTTGTGTTCCGTCGGATGCGATACAAAATCACGTATCGAACCATCCAATTTTGTTCCGGCCTGCCACGAGAGTCGAATCTTATCCTTGGTCAGCGAGCATGTTTCCGTCAGGATTCCATCGCCCGCACCGCAGTCAAAAGCAATGTCAAGCCGGCGCACCGTGCCGTCCAGGAAAAATACATAATATCCGCCTTCTTTTTCGAGATACTCAATTTTTCTCGGGGATTTGTCGAGTTCCTGATAACCGATTTCACGTCTGTCCGAAACCGAAATGACCGAAAGATCATTATTGACCGCGCTCGTCAGCACCACAAAAGCCCCGAGCCTGTCCCCGGTCACGGACTGCGGACGCTCGCCTGTTGCGATTGATGTCACGCCAGGCACAGACCGCGTGATATCCACAGCCCGAAATTCCGATTTCTTCTGTGAGTAATCAATATATGAAAGCGTGCCGGTTCCCATATTGGCGGCAAAAAGAATCCGCGAATAGCTCCCATTCTGCGCATTACAGGCGGTCTCATCAAGCGCCTCATAACGCCCATTGAGCAGACAGCGCTCCACGACATGCATATCACCGGGCATGTTCAACGCCGCAAGTGTCGAGGTATTCTCATCCTCGCACGCCGTACACATCACACAAACGGCGCACAACACGCCCAAACTCAGCTTGCGTTTTTGCATCAATTTCATTTCCTTCAGCCGTTCTCTCGCGATGCTCATGGCCTACTTTCTGCCTGCGGTGCGGGATAAACCATCCTGAGAACAGGATTCAGGGGGTCTGACACGTCATATTTCTCGATGTGATTGGCGAGAAAACTGACGACGAAAAGCGAATCACCCGAGCGGATCATTTCGTAGGGGCCACCTCCGACGACGACCTTGGACAAAATCTCCATCTTTACCGGATCGACGATATAAATGGCGTTATCCGCAACGCTCGTCAGATAAAGCACGCCTTCCGAGGCACTTCCGATCCAGGCGACTTTCGACATGTTCGCAGGCAACATCATCATGTCCGTAGCCTGTATCTTGTCCGTAGCCGCATCATCTTTGAGCAGGCCGGTGATATTAAATCTGATCAGCGAATTGGGATACTGGTTGATCAAAAAGAGCGTTGTGCCTGTCGGATCTTTTGTCATGCCGCGCCCTGTATATGCGCCGCGCCCGTTCGGAACGGTCACAAAGTTGTCGGCATACACGCCCTTGACAGTCCCATCCCCAGTAATCGCCGGCGACGCGATCACAAGCGACCCAGCCGCACGGCCTGTCACCGCAAAACGCTCCCCACTGATCCACTCGACCTCGCTCGCGCTCGAAAGATAACTCGCGCTCGAATGGCTGAAATGCATCTCCCCGGCCTCATCCCTCCGAGCCGTCACCGCCGAAATCCGGGCATTGCGCAGCTGCGCCACCATCAAAAGATCGAATGACACGCGCTCTGTCTCAAAATCACCGTGCGCATTGATCGTCTGCTGATCGCGATAGCTCTGCGTCACAGACACGAATGTCGGGTCATCATCCAAAATAACGCGGCATTTCAAAAGCGACTGAGAATCGCTCTTTTCCTTGGGACAGCTGATGCTGCTCCCGTCTTCGGAAATTTCAAACCACACAAGCGCATCATCGCTGCGCGTCACCGTATAGCCGCGCCTGCCATCCGCTGAAAGCACAATGTTCGTCCCAAAACTTCCCATGCGCTTCGAAGAAGGCAGAATCTCGTTTGTTTCGAGGTCGAGCACATAGACCGCACCGCCATCTGTCGAGCGGTAATCCAGGTCAAAATTTGAACCCACGACATAGGCATACCGACCGTTGGGATGAATCGCCATCCCCGTCGGAAACTCCATCTTCGTCAGATCGGCCTTCTCCCCAACGAGCTCTGTCGCACAACCGGCAAGCAGAAGTGAGCAAAGCGCAACACAAAACAGTCTCAGTCGCATTACCTTCAAAAAACCTCCATGCCCCCAAACAAAACGGGGACGATCAAACGGTTATCTCTACACACAAATGATATTTCACTCAAGCATTTCGCGCATCGCCGCGCAAGAATTCCGCGCCTCCCCCCCCCACACACAATTATCCCATTTCATGTCCGGCCGCGCTATGGCCTGCGGCCATACGCGCGCCCCGGCCGGCTATCGGCGGCGCATACGCTTGCCGATACACCGGCCACTCTCCTCGCAATCCAACGCATGTCATGCCAAATCCATCCCCGCGTGCAATAAAATGCTGCGGTGCTGCATCAATTCCTTGGAACAAACACGGCAAATGCTCAATCACTCGATCCATACTCAGCTATCGAAGATGGCCTTGTTCAACGCAAGCAGTTCAACTCACACGAGGAAGCTGAAAAGTTGCACAAACCTGAATATGCAAAAGCGCTCGCATTCGCTCGTAAGCATATTACGCCGTCCCCTGACTCGGATGAGTTCTACCGCGCAGCTCCAAAAGTCGAGGTCATCCAGAAGCTCAGCGAGATATATGATGCGCTCCCTGGTCTCGAAAAGAAAAAGGCGCTAAAAATCCAATTTGCACCGAGTTCGGGGGCATTCGATGAAAACGGGTTTGAGAAGCAGTGTCAAATGCTCTACCCAGATGAGGATTTCTCAGATGCGGCAGGTGTCTTTTTCCCATCATCGGATGATGCAAAATCGCACACCGTCATCCTGAGAAGCAACATTACCTCTGAGGCTATGTGCCATGAGATTGGGCATGTCATTCACGAGAGCAATGATCCTGCGGCGTATGGACCGGTTGAGAGAGGGGTTGACTATAAAAGAATCCAGGCGGCAATTGAATATTCAATCCAAGCCTCAAAAGGTAAAAGGTTTGATGCTACTGCATTGAATGAAGAACCCACGGCTATACAGACGATGGTTAAAAATATCGATACTCTAATACAATCGATAAAAAATGGTGATTCGGGAAATAAGGAGCTAATGGCTAATATCATAGGTATATACCTATCTGGAAATATCCGCACTAAGGAATATATCGAGAGGAAATACAGCATTTCATTTTCTGGTAAAAATGAGTATAATCTCATTGATATCGCGCTCGACTATGTTCGCGGTTCCGGCTATTCGATAACGTCCACATGAGTTCGCAAAATCGAAAAAGCTAAAAAAGCCATTGGAAATCCAGTATGATGAACTTGCCTTCAACTCTCATCTTACAGGAGGAACCAATGGCGAGAGGTATTGATAGAACAGAATTGCTTGAAT
>JAFUEE010000148.1 GCA_017464085.1 Pseudomonadota bacterium | reverse complement strand
GGTGCAGTTTGCGACACAGGCATTGCCTTCTTTGTGGTAGCCGTTTGCGCAACCGGAAAGGCCGCAGATGTTGTTCGAGCAAGTGTAGACGCCGTGTGTGTCGCTGCCCGTGCATGACTGAGCAGCGGAGAGTATGCCGGATTGTTTGTCGCAGACCTTGATTTTGTCACCGTCGCAGACATTGGTCGTGCAGTTTGCGACACAGGCGTTGCCTTCTTTGTGGTAGCCGTTCGCGCAACCGGAAAGGCCGCAGATGTTGTTCGAGCAAGTGTAGACGCCGTGTGTGTCGCTGCCCGTGCAAGCCTGAGCGGTGGAAAGCACTCCCGTCTGTGCGTTGCAGGCCTTGATTTTGTCGCCATCGCAGACGTCGGCCGTGCATTTGGCGACGCAGGAATCACCTTCTTTGTAGTAACCGTTCGTGCATCCAGAGAGACTGCATATATTGTTCGAGCAGGCATAGACGCCGTGTGTGTCGTTGCCCGTGCAAGCCTGAGCGGCGGAGAGCAAGCCTGTTTGTGTATTGCAGATTCTGATCATGTCGCCGTCACAGACATTGGTGGTGCATTTGTCTTCGGGGACACAGCCGTCTTTTTGAGCGTTCAGGACATAGCCAGTTTCGCATTCCCATCCGCAGGCAGGGACAAAGCCCATTTCGCAGATGTGTTTTGCGTGTGCGGGGATAGTTTCCGTGCAGAGCGAGACATCGGTTTCGGAGCATGCGGCGCAATAGGCATCGCTGCTTGCTTCGACGCAGATCTGTCCCAATGCAGTGCAGTCGACGGTGCCCATTTCGCCAGGCTTGCTCGTGCCATTTTCGCAGACGACGCGCCAGGCGTGATCATCGATAGTCTTGCAGGCATAAGATGTTTCTTCGGCACTGCAGAATTTGTCGCCGATCTGTGTCGCTTCGCATTTGGCTGCGGCGTTTTCTGTTGCGGCTGTGAAGATATGTTCTGAATTGATGCATCCCACGGCAACGATATCGTCTTGCGAGCGAGGCGCCAGGCCATTAGCGGCTTCGACTGTATTATTGGCGGATTTGTTGAAATTGACGATGCCTGTGATGTCATATTTGAACGTGGTATCCGCTTTGATGAGATTTTTGGCGATATAGGTGCTGACATTGATTGAATGGTTGCCTGCGTCCTTGATCGTCTTTCCGTCTTCGGTGGTGACGTTTTTGAGTGTGACGAGCATGAGGTTGTAAGGATTTTTCGCCTCAGCTGTCGTTTCGAGGATATCGCTGATATCGTTGATTTCAGCGGGGATGACGGTATCAGTCGCATCGGTTTTGGCGACGGAGGCGTTTACGATTTCGAGCTGTCCGTTATAGATGAGGAGTTCGGACGCCGTGACTTTGACATTGTCGCCGATGTTGAAGCTGCCGAGGTCTTTGGTTGAATTGTAGATATAGATGCCGGCGGCCTGATTTGAGGCGACAGAGCTTCCATCTTGGAAGAAGATTGTGGCACCGCTTCCGCGCGATGCAGTGACGACGCCGGTGACCTCGATATCGCAGCTCAGTCCTTGTGTGCCAGCTGCGACGACGGCATCATAGGCATCTTTCATGGCTTTGATCGTCGTGTATTTGGGAGCGCTGCTTACGCAGGCAGGGGTATCGTTCTGGATCACGCACGAGGCAGGGGGCTGGCAGATTTCGATGGATGTCTGGATGCCATCGGTGCAGGTCACGATTTCGGTATTATCTTGATTGCAGAGGACCGCGCCGTGCACGAGCGAGTCGCTGCAGTTTTTGTATGCGCGGCAATGGCTGTCGGCCTGAATGTCGCAGATTGGTGTATCGCCAGAGCATGTGGTTTCATCGCTGAGCACGCCATTCTGACAGATTTTGTAAACATTTTCGGCGCACACGCCAGAACCTGTTGTGATGAAGCCAGAGCCATTGGGTGCTTCGCAGTCGGCGACGTTGACTTTGTAGCATTCAAATTTGCCATTGACTTCCGCGCATGGGGCATTGTCATCGCATTCGACTGTATTGAGCGAGCCGTCCTGGCAGGAGATGATGTCGTTATTGGCGCATGCGCTTGCGCCGTGTGCAAGTTTTGTGTCGCCATAGGTGCAGGGCGTTTCGAGGTCTTCCACGCATTTGGCAGTGCCGGTTTCATTTGAGCAGTAATGGTCTTCAAGTTCGTCGCAGTCGACGACGCCGACAGCGGGAATTTCAGTAGCATTTTCGGGCACCTGGCAGCTGATAGCTTTGAAACCGACACAAGTCGATTCTCCGTTTTCTAGCAGGATGGAGGTGTTGCTGTCAGTGTAAGGCTTGCAAGTCGTGATTTCGGTGATATTGGTGACACAGGCATCATTGTCATCATCGTCTGTGCCGCAGGCTTCTCCTTGTGGGCAAGGTTCTCCGGCATTCCAGGTTCCGCCGACGCAGGTGTAGAGGATATCTTGTTCGCAGCGCGTGACGCCGGCTGTGCATTCGGGCTGGTCATCCGGAGCGCATGCAGTGCCTGTATCATTGCATCCGTTTGCGCATGTCGTGGTGGAAGCGATGCCGCCAGTACATTCGGTGAGTATGTTGTTTGCGCATCCTGGTGTGCAGGATGTGGTTTCTTCGCAAGCGGTGCCGGTGGCGTTGCATCCGTTTGGGCAGGATGTTGTGCTCGCTTTATTGTTGACGCATGTCGTGAGGATACTGTTGGTGCATCCAGGTGTGCATACAGAGGGTGGAAGCTTGCAGGTTCGTGTCGAGGCATCGCAGACCATGTTCAGACACTGATCGAGGACTTTCCAGGCGCCATCCTGGCAGAGCATCAGCGTATTGTTTTCGCATTTGGCCTGATTGCCAGAGCAGAGGTTGTAGGTCACGCAAGTGAAGGTTTCGCTGTCGCAGAATGGTTTTGCGGTGCCGTCGCACATTTGTAGCAGGACGAGGCGCTCATTGACACACTGATAAGCACCGCCATTGCGGCAGAATTTTTTGCCGTTTTCAAGGGCAGAACATATCTCATTTGGGGTGGGATTGTCGTTGGATTCACTGCAGGACCAGCTTGAGCCGGCTGCCGCACAGCAGGCAAGAAGTAGCGCTAATTTTTTGTGACTCATAAAAACTCCTTAATAGATGGCCTGTATCCGTGCGGATAAGCCGGAAAATGGTAAAAAAGTGGCTTTTTTTGCCAATATAAATAAATATCATATCGTCTCGCTATTTGAGTAGAGGAATCTTGTCACACAAATCTCGTCAAATAGCGGCAATTTATGCGACAGCAAGAAACAGATGGAGAACGCTGAATGTACAATCCGCTTTGCGATGTAGAGCCTTTGAGACGGCCTGAAGACGAGAATTCGCTGAAATTGACATATCATTATTTCGGGGAAGAACCTGAGGAATTTGCGCGAGATATCGCGGTCGAACAGAGCATTGAGTTTCCTGTAAAGTATGTTCGCGCGCGGGAAATTATGTCAGAAATTGTTCCCAGAGTGCAGTCGATTCGTCCGATTGCGAGCGGATATGAGATTAGGCTTTCGTTCAATCCGGAGGTAGCGAGACCAGATTTCGTGCAGTTTCTGAATGTTTTATTCGGGAACATCAGTATGAAATTTGACGTGAAGCTTGTGGATATTGAGTTTCCGTCTTGTATGTTTGTGGATCGCGGACCGCGTTTTGGCGTGGAGGGGATTCGAGCGCTGACACATGCAGAAGCTGGTGCGCCGGTGCTTGCGTCTGCGTTGAAGCCGATGGGGCTGACGGCCCGAGCATTTGCGCAGATTGCATCTTCGTTTGTTGAGCGCGGCATGCATCTGATCAAAGATGATCATGGACTTGCCGATCAGAGTTTTGCGCCATTTGAGGCGCGCGTGCGCGCGGTATCGGAGGCGGTTGCGGAGGCGAATGCAAAATATGGCCGTCACACGCTGTATGCGCCGAATATCAGCGGGCCTGTGGAGACATTGATGGCACGTGCGCATTTTGCGAAAGAGGCAGGTGCAGGCGCGCTGATGGTCGCGCCTGGTCTGATGGGCTTTGATGCGATACGCGCACTGAGGCAGGATGCGACACTGTCGCTTCCGATATTGGCACATCCTTCATTTCTGGGGATGTGCGCGCTTGATACGCGTCAGGGGTTGTCGTATGGGATTGCCTTTGGCACGCTCAACCGATATGCAGGTGCGGATGTCGTCATATTTCCGAATCATGGAGGGCGGTTTGCCTTTACGTTACAGGATTGCCGCGAGATATTTGAGGCATCGCTTGCGCCGTGTGTGGGGATGAAACGTGCGTTGCCGGCGCCAGCCGGCGGAATGAAAGTCGGGAATATTCCGGAGATAGCGGACACATATCAGACGCAGGAGTTTGTGGCGCTGATTGGCGGGGATATGTACAGGCCGTGGGCTGAGTGATTTGACAGGTTGCGCATGACCGTGATTTTATGATGTGATTGGCGCGGCGTATTGCAGGGGAGTCGGCATGCCGACTCGCTTGCGATAGACGCGCCTGCGAGCCGTATGCGCCCGCAGGGCGCATAGGGGAGCTGACAAGAGGGTCAGCATTGGAAGCGGATGCGCTTTGGGAAGTCGAAATGTTCGAGGTCGCGCGCGAGGTGCGTGTTTGAGAAGACTTCGCGTGCCTGCTGGAGATGTTCGCTGTAGTTTTGATAGCGCTGTGAGAAGTGGGAGAGGATGAGGTGTTTTGCGCCGGCTTCTTTTGCGAGCGATGCGGCCTGACGTGCGGTCATGTGCATGTATTCATGGGCCTGTTTTGCTTCGGAATCCAGATAAGTTGCCTCGGTGAGAAGGATATCGACATCTTTGGCCAGTTTGATGGCATTTTCGCATGGGCGCGTGTCCATGACGAAGGCAAAGCTTTGGCCTTTGCGCGCGACGCTGACATCTTCGAGGCGTATGGTGCGTCCGTCGTCGGTCGTGATGATGCCGTCACGCTTGAGGATGCCGACTTTGGGGCCGGTGATGCCGTATTTGGCGAGTTCTTCCATGCAGATTGAGCGTGAATCGGGTTCGTCGATGCGGTAACCCCAGCATTCTGTGCGATGATCGATTTTAAGCGTGGAGATGACGAGCGAGTCGTTTTGGAACAGTATGCCTGGTTCAGTTGTCGGCTTGGGAAGGAGCTGCACGTTGTTCTGGAAGAGCGATGCATGCGTCATGGCATTGTAGAAGCACTCTCCGGAAGCGGGGAAATAGACGTTGACATCGTGGGGGCTTTTGTCGAGGCTTAGGCGCTGGATGACGCCGGGGAGGCCGAGGCAGTGGTCGCCGTGGAAATGCGTGATTGCGATATGCGTGATCTGCGAGGCGCTGACGTCCGCGTAAGTCATTTGTCGCTGTGTGCCTTCGCCCGGGTCGAACAATATGCCGTCATTGTTCCATTTGAGGAAATAGCCGTTGTGATTTCGCTCGCGCGTCGGCACCTGCGCGGCGGTGCCAAGTATGATGAGTTCTCTTGTGGACATATTTCAATCGTCAAAAGTGCAGTTGGTCCCATCGGAGATGCCGGAAAGGGTGTCGAGGTCTTCGAGGGAGATGGTTTCGAGGCTGTTTTGTGGATCGGTCTGCGTGTGTGTGTGCTGTGCGGCTGGAGAATCCGCGAGATTCTGGTCAGGAAAATTGTCTTGTGCCAGTGCGGCAGTCGGCACCGCGATGCCAGCGAGCATGCTTTGGAGGAATGCGCGTCGTTTCATAGTGCGGTTTCCACGGCGCATGCCGCGAGTCTGCCGATGCGGATTGGGGCGCTGACTGGACTGAAAGAGCTGAGCATATCCGCGAGCGGCTTGGCGCGCGGGGGAATCATGACATGACCGAGAAATTGTCCGTCGCTGTAGAGCACGCCGCCATGGGGCAGATAGACGCTGACTGCGCCGGATATGGCGCGTTTGAGCGCGAGATGTTCGATGCAGAAGATGCGTCCTGAGTGGTGTTGTGACAGGGCAGCCGGCAGGTTTGGGGACATCTGGATATCGGGCATAGAGCCTGTGCCGCGCAGGATCGGGCAGAATATCTGTGCGCCTGAAGCCTCATGGGAGAGAGGTTTTCCTGGAACGGGGATGCTTGAGTGTTCAAACAGCGGATCTGTGGGTAAATCGACGCATTCGAGCGACTGCGGTAGAGCGGGCGCATCGGAAGATTTGAGGAGGCATGTCAGGATTTCGGCGACTGCGCTGGGCATCAGGAATGTCCTGTCGATGTTGTTGTCGGAAAACGCGAGCAGTGGTGTGTTCTGGGCAGTGCGCAGGTCATCGAGTGCGGCTGTGGCATCTGTGCGGTCAGTGAGTTGGTAAGATGTGGCGCTGATGTATCTGCGAAGATGCGGTTTTTCAGGCGTGTAGATGCAGAGCGACTCTTCGATGGCCGTCTGTGGATTGAAGCAGAAAGTGTTGTTGTCCGCCCAAGCGAAAGGGAGCGGGGCATCATCCCAGGCGCATCCGCCGTGGAGATGGATTGCCGTGAGGTCGGCGTGGAAGCCCATGTGGAGGATTGGTCCGAGCGTCTGGTATGTCCGATGGATAAGTATGGCAGGCAGTACACGTGCGATTTCAGGGTCGTATCGCTTGGGGGGCTGTAGCTGTTCGGCCTGTTCGTTTGCTTGTCGCAGAGGCGGTCGAGGATCGGTTCGGCTCGTTGTGGCTGTCATGCGCGAAGATGCGCGTTCCCAGTCCGTGATGATGCCGAAGTCTGGAAAGTTCCCGTTGGAGATGCGCCACTGGTTGCCGCGTTTGTCGCAGCGGAGCGCTTCCACGCACATATCTGAGCGCATCTCGAAATCGGCGATGTGCCCTTGGCGGATGCGCAGGCGCATGCAATCTGCGCCGGAAGCCCTGATCTGCTGGTAGCATTCGGAGGACTTGAGCTTTGAGAACTCCCGGAACAGTGCATGCAGTGATGTCTGATAGTCTCTGAGATCGGCCATGCGGATTACCGCAGGCGCATCAAGCGAGAGGGGAGGACGACGCGGTACCCGACCTCGTCGAGCGCTGCCTGAGTCTCTTGGTCAGTGTCTTTGACATAGAGCAGGACGGAGCTGTTTTCTGCGAGGAGTTTTTCAGCCAGTCGCGCATGTATGCCGCGCATGACTTTGGGGCGGCGCATTGCGACTGGGAAATGAGCGTTGTCGAGGAAGATGCCGATGTCTGATTCGCGGACTTTTGCGATGAATGCTGGTTTTCCGCGATGATAGCCGAGATAGAATGCGCCTTCGCTGATCAGCTGAGCGCAATTTTTCTCATGCGCGTCTTTGCTCAGTTTGCGCACGTCCATGCCGAGTTCATCGATGAGCGCTTCGCCATAGAAATCGAACACGAGCGGTAGGTCTTTCTTGACGGCCTGACGGACTTCGTAGGCGTCGTTGAGCTTGCAGGCGATCTGTGTGAGTTCGCAGAGGTTGAGCTTGACATCGGTGAGTACGGTTTTGTCGGTCATCTGGAAGCCCTGCCAGAATGCCATGACCATGTCGTTGGGTCCGAAGATTGAGTGAGTGGAGCCGCCGCTTCGCTTGCCCTGGCTTCGCGCGAGAGATTTGCCGAGGCTGAGCATTGGTTCGCGTTCGCGGCCGTACAGATAGACAAACTGCTTGGTGATATATGCAACGCAGACGATTTGATCGTTGTGGAACGTTCCGTTCCACCATCCTTCGAAGCCGCTCTTGAGGGCGTCTTTCATTTCGAGTGCTTCATATTTGCCTGAATTTTCGAGAAGTGTTTTGAGTTTGTCCAGATCTTTTTCCTGGAGGTCCCAGCTCTGGTACTGTGTTTCCTGAATATCCATGAGAACGGTCCTTTATTTCTCGTCTTCGTCGTCTGTATCGTCTTCTGCTGCTTCTTCGGCATCGGCGACGAGCTGTTTGAAGTTTTCAGCCTGTTTGATTGCGCATTCCTCGATGAATTCCGGCTGAATGATGGACATATTTTTAGTGAGGTCAGCAGTGGGGTCTGGAATGCGGACGCTCGGCACGTCGATGCCAGTTTTTTCGAGGACGCGCTGTCTCTGATCCTTTGTGAGGACGACTTCCACAACGGCCTGAGGGACATCAAGTGCCTCAGGGGGGGCAATTTTGTCCGCTTCGGCTTGGAGTTCTGCGCAGAGCTTTTCAAGCTTTTCAGCGGATTTCTGTATTTCTGCCACGAGCATCTCGCGCGTGTCGTCATCGGTAGCCTTCTGTACTTCGTCGGCCAGAAGCTTCAGAGCGTTTTTCTCATTTTCGATTGCCGTCGTGTCGAGCTTTGCCATGTCTGTCTCCCGTTAAGCCTGATTTTTCCTGTCTCCCCAGATAAGCCTTTCCTGTCTCGCCTGTTAAGCCTGATCTTTCTTGCCCCATGCGATTCTGGCAATGTTCCGCGCGGCCTCGGATTCCTCAGCTTCTTTCATATAGAAGAGTTTGAGGCGTTCAGCTTCCTGCATGGCTGCGATTTGGAGATTTTCCGCCATTTCATCCATCGGATCGGGCTTGTCTGCATTGTCTTGATAGTCCGCGAGTGCCGTCAGATAAGCGTGATAATCTTCATCATATTCGTTGAGGCGCTCAGCCTGCTTGATCGCGAGCAGCGTGAAGTCCTCTGGGCTGGAAGTGTCCATGCCGTGGGTGTACCTGCCGTCAGAGTCTTCAAGGATGAGCACGGTCATGTCGCGACCTGTCTTTTCCTTGACGATTCGCCGCTGTTCAGGGGTAAGTTCTATTTCGCAGCTGACTTCGTAATTTAGCGGCATTTCAGGGGGTTCCGGTATTTTTTCTGCCATGATCTCCTCCGGGTCAAAAAAAATAACGCAGTTATGGTACCACAAATCGGATTCATCTCCATGTATTTTTTATGGGCACGGCTATCGCCACCTGCGGTGTCGATACGCCGTGCGCTGGCGGCGCGCTATCGGCATCGGGCCGATACGCGCGCCGTCTGGCGCTTTCGGGGCGAAAGGGGGGCGGCCTTGGTTTTCGTGGGTTGAAATCGGCTTGAGGCTTTGGTATAGCGCGCCGCCCTGTGGGCTTTGCAGGACGCTGGAACACCGGAGAGTCTTTTCTTCGGCGCGACGCCCTGTGGGCTCGCTGGACGCAGACAGGGAGCTTATCATGGCAGGAGAAGAAATATCGGAAAATACAGGCGATGCGGCAGGCTTGCCAAACACCCGAAAGCGGATCTATGGTTATATATGCGGGATACTTTCGGGCGTGATGTACGGCACGAACCCTTTGTTCGGGCTTCCGCTGATGAAAGACTATGGTCTGCCGGTCGAATCGGTGCTGTTCTATCGCTATGGTTCAGCCGCGCTCTGTATGCTCGTATGGGTGATGGTCATGCGCGCGCGTCGGAGAGAGCGTTCAGCGTTCGAAGCGCAGCCGGATACTGCTCGTGCTAAATTCGGTCAGGCATGGCGCCTGTTCGTGCTCGGCATATTCTTTTGCATGAGCAGCCTGTTCCTGTTCAGTGCTTACCATTATATACCTTCAGGCATTGCGACGACGATTATCTATGTGGAGCCCGTTCTCGTTGCGCTGATCATGGTGTTTTTAAAGGAGTATCCGTCTTGGCAGAAATGGGTCGCGATTGCAGTGTCATTTGCAGGTGTGGTGCTGCTGTGTCATCAGGATGGCCCTGCGGATTTGCACTGGCAGGGAATCGTCCTCGCGTTCCTTTCGGCGCTCTCGTACGCATTCTATCTGGTCATCGTGAACTGCAGTAAGGCGATCCGCACGGTCTCTGAGTCAGTACTCGGCCTCGTGACGCTTTTTGTAGGCGCAGCCGTGTTTCTCGTGCAGGCGCTTGTTACGTCTGGCGGCCTCTCCCCTATTCCAAATCTAAGCGCGTTCGGCCTCGTCATGGGCCTCGGGCTTCTGCCGACAATCGGCTCCCTCGTCACGATGACTTATGCCACACGCACAATCGGTGCGACAACGACAGTCATCCTTGGCGTCCTTGAGCCCGTCACAGCCATTTGCGTCGGTGTCTGCCTGTTCCATGAGCCTCTGACTGCCTATATCCTGGCTGGCTTCGTGCTCATCGCCGGCGCGATCGGCTTCATGACTTGGAGCGATCGGAGGTAAGGCTTTTTATTTTTTTGTGGGGGAACCTCTTTCTTTTGTGCCAAAAGAAAGGAGGTTCCCCCACACCCCCTCCAGAAAGAAAGGCATTGAAGTGTGGGGAGTTGTTGGTGGTGGCCGACATCAGCTGTGCTCAAGCATTGGCGCGGGCAGTTGTTGTTGGTTTTGTTGGTGGTGGTTGGT
>JAFUEE010000147.1 GCA_017464085.1 Pseudomonadota bacterium | reverse complement strand
GTGGTGATTGTTGTTGGTGGTTGGTGTATTTTGGGGGGTTGGTGATTGTTGGTGTTTTTGGGTTGGTGATTGTTGGTGGTTGGTGTATGTTGAGGTTTTACGTGCCATCCGAAGAGATATGGCGAGTGTGGGATGCAGATTTTATTTGACAAGCGAGTATGTTTCGGTTAGAAGCCTCCGCCGTTGTCGGGGCGTAGCGCAGCTTGGTAGCGCGCTTGCATGGGGTGCAAGAGGTCGCAAGTTCAAATCCTGTCGCCCCGATTTTAAGCCTGAAACGTCGTTTGTCGTTTCAGGCTTTTTTTTGTGCTGTTTAAAGTGGCGAGTCTATGTGGCAGATATGTATCTGACCATAAGGTGTACATTTCATGGCAGGCATATTTTGTGTTTTTTAAGAAATGCGGTTAAATATGCAGCGGCGTAGAGTACGCCGAGATTAATTAAGGAGAGATGGTATGCGTGAATTAGGGTTGGGAATGGTGGCAATGTTTGTGGCCGGAATGTTGAGCGGCTGCGGTTCTGTTGTCATTGGCGGCAATGACAGCCAGAGTGCCACGAATGAAGTTCAGGCAACGCCTGCAAAGCAGGAGAGCGTGGATTGTGATGCCTATATGCAGCAGATTGCGGACGAGTGCTTCAAGGTGACTGCATTTCAGGAGGATGGCACGACGCCGCTCAGGATGCATGATGAGGCGGGGAATGATCTCGGAGAAGTGGATCAGGCATGGGCAGCTGGATATTGTGAATGCTATGCGCAGCTCGCATTTCAGACATTTGGTTGCACGACGGTCATAGAGCATAACAAGCTTGATGATGCGGCGTATGAGGCGGCGTATGAACCGATTCGCCTGGCGTGTTCATCGGATGAGCAGCCGGAAGGTTCAGAAGGTGCGCCTGCAGCAGAAGGTGCGCCGGCAGAGGCAGCGCCTGCGGCAGAGGCAGCGCCTGCGGCAGAGGCAGCGCCTGCAGCAGAGGCAGCGCCTGCGGCAGAGGGCAACTGATTGACTGTATGAGTTTTTATGAGGCCTGCGTTACGGCGCGGGCTTCTTTCATTTTATAACAGGAGCGGCGATGTCCGGGAGTGGAAGGATCTTTGATGCACTTGTGCGCAGCATGCCTGAGGATGCGCGGATAGAGGATGTGTCGGTTGGCATATTTTGGACGTATGTCCGCACACAGTATGGCAGCAGCTTGTCTGCGACTGCGCACAGATGGCAGGAAGATCCAGAGGGGGCATTGATTCCGTATGCCGGCAGCCTGTGCGGCATGTTGGTGCGGGATGTTGCGCCGCTCTATGACAGTGATTCTCTGAGTGCGCGTGCGTTGGCGAACGCTGCCGTGGGGGCGTCTTTTAGGTCTGAGGATATGACCGGCTCGCGATATGCGGGGCGCGCGCAGGCATTGCTTGCAGAAGTATGTGCAGCGAGAGGTCCAGGACTCAGGATTGCGCTTGTCGGGCATTTCCACTTTGCAGATCAGCTCGTGGGGCTCGGTCACAAACTGGATGTGTTTGAGCTTGAAGGGCGTTGTCAGCCTGGGGATATTCCCTGCACGCGATTCGCAGAATTTTTGCCGCTCGCGGATATCGTCGTGATGACATCTTCCACGCTGTTGACACATGCTGTGGAGCAGATTTTGGGCTATTGTCGTCCCGATGCTTATCGGATGATAGTCGGCCCGACGGTGCCGCTTCACCCAGTCCTGTGGGCGTTTGGGTTGGATGCGGTGTGCGGCAATATCATTCATGACGATGCGCAAGTGAGTCGCGCAGTGAGAGAGGGCGGCAACCACAAGCAGCTGACTGGCTGCGCGAAATATAATTTTTTGACACCGATAAAGCGAGTTTGAGACTATGGATAAGAAAGCGGAGATTGCGATCATCGGGGGCAGCGGCCTGAGCGAGATCGAGGGCATGCATGTCATTGAGGAATTGGATATCGATACGCCGTTTGGCAAACCGAGCGACTGTATTACGATCGCGGAGTATTCGGGCAGACGCGTGGCTTTTCTGCCGAGGCATGGTCACGGGCACAGGATACCGCCGACGTATGTGCCGTATGCGGCGAACATCTGGGCGCTTAAATCGATCGGAGTATTCTGGGTCATCACATTTTCGGCTGTTGGCAGCCTGAATGAAGCGATTGCGCCAGAGCATTTCTGCATTCCCGATCAGATCATAGACCGGACACGCCATCGCAAGGACAGCTTCTTTGACGAGATTGTCGCGCATGTGTCGTTTGCGTATCCGTTTAACGGGCAGCTTCGCAAAGTCCTTTTGGATGCGTGTCGCGCGGAGGGGGTGACGACGCATGATGGCGGTACGTATGTGTGTATGGAGGGACCGGCATTTTCGACAAAAGCCGAGAGCGAGCTGTATCGCTCGTGGCATGCGGATTTGGTGGGCATGACTGCATTGCCGGAGGCAAAACTGGCGCTTGAGGCGGAGATGGCATACGCGTCGGTATGCCAGGCTACGGATTATGACTGCTGGCTGGATCAGGCTGTGACCGTGGATGAAGTCGTATCACACATGCGCAACAATGTCGCGAATGTGCATCGCGTGATACAGCGCGTGATTCCGATGGTGCCGTTGGGCACGGAGCGCGAAAATCCTGCATCATCGGCGCTGGCCTGTGCGCTGACGACGGATGTGCGCCAGATTGATGTGCGTTATCGTGAAAAATATGAGCTTTTGTTGGGAAAATACGTGGATTTTGAGGGGCATCGCAAATAGGGGTTATGCTTGACAGACAGGAGCAGGAAGCGCTTGCGCGCGATCCGATTGTGATTTCGGATGTTTTGAGCAGCTATGCGCGCCGTCCGGGGCGCTGGAGAGATGTCGATGAGACGACATGGCGTTCGTATGCGTGGCAGTGGCGCAATCGATTGATAGATGTCGATGATTTGGCTGAAGTGTTTGGGCTGACTGCAGAAGAGCGCATGACATGCGTGGCAGTTGCCGGTCATTTTTCGGCAGCAGTGAGCCCGCATTATGCGGCATTGGTGCGCGCGGAACTTGGGGCGCGTTGTCCAGTCAGGATGCAGGCAGTGCCATCGCCGCGAGAGCTTGAGCATCACGATGACCTGATGAACGATCCGCTTGGGGAATATCGCCATGCGATATCCGGGTGTTCTACGCGCCGCTATCCGGATCGTGCGTTGATTTATGCGACGCATGCGTGTGCGATGCGCTGCCGGCATTGCACGCGCCGCAGTCGGGTTGGACTGATGGAGTGCATTTCCAGAGAGGCGCTTGAAACAGCAGTCAGTGGCGTGATTGCGGATGAGCGTATCCGCGATGTGCTGATTTCTGGCGGGGATCCGCTGAGCTTGGATAACCAGACGATTGCTTGGCTTTTGGAGCATTTGCGCGGCTGCGGCCACATCGATGTGATTCGGCTATGCACGCGGATGGTGTGTACGCTGCCGCAGCGATTTTTTGATACGGAATTGCTGGACATTTTGCGGAGATTTGCGCCGATTTATGTCAATACGCAGTTCAATCATCCGAATGAGGCAAGCGCTGAAGCCGTAGAGGCGATGTCTCTTTTGCGAGATGCCGGTTGTATTCTGGGCAATCAGAGCGTTCTGTTGCGCGGGATTAACGATGATGCGCGCATACTGGAGCCGCTCTATCGTTGGCTGCTCCGGTGCGGCTGTCGGCCATACTATCTGTTTTTATGCGATGTGGCGCAGGGGACGGATCATTTTCGCACGCCGATTGCGACGGGACTTGAGGTCATGCGCGGCTTGCGAGGGCGGCTTTCGGGGCTCGGCATTCCGCATTATGTGATCGATCTGCCCGATGGGTATGGCAAAGTGGATTTGTGCCCGGACAGCATTTTGAGTGGGGCGCCTGGCGGACAGATGGTTTTCCGCAACTGGTATGGTGCTGAAGTCAACTATACAGATGTTTCCGCTGAGGACAGCGAGTAAGTGCAGAAACTCACCAGTGGATGCATTCTTTGGATATCCAGTGGATAATCGGCGCTAGAATAGATTTATTCTTTTTGAGAAATGCGAGCCTGTAATGCGCAGTGGCTGCCTCATCAATGATGGGCAAGCAGGCGCATCCAGTCACGTCTGTGCGCAGGGTGTGTGCGAGTTCGGTGAGGAAGGTGAGTGGCTTTTGAGATATCATGACGTTGGTATAAACCATGAGGTCTTGATATTCGATGTATTGAGCGTTTGGGATGAGATCTCTGTGAAGTTGATGCCAGAAACCGGTGTGTACGTATTCGCTGATGACTTTTCCGGAAAGGTCTGAAAAGCGTATAGAAGTCTGTTTGCTCAGAGGATCTGTGAGCGGCACCTGCATGTATAATTGTTCGTCGATGAAAGGCACAGTGAGGATGGCTTCAGAGTCTATCGGATGCCGGACGATCGCGAGATTTGCTTTTTCTGTGAGCAGCAGCGAGATGATATCAGTTTCATCGGGCATTTCTGAAGTGATGGTCGTATCGGGAAAAGCAGTGGATAGTTCTGCTGTGAGTTTCCAGAGCGGCGCAGGTGCGCAAGTGGCGATATGCAGTGCGAGTTTGCGCTTTTTGAATGCCTCCATTTTGTCTGTAAGTTTTTGAAAATCGGAGAGCACGTGCTTGGCATGTGTGACAAAGAGGCGGCCGGCTTCATTGAGCGTCATGCTGTTTTTTGTGCGGTCGAACAGGGGGATGCCGAGTTCGTCTTCGAGTCGTTGGACCGAGCGAGTGAGCGCGCTCTGTGAGATGTGCAGTCGTTCTGCGGCATGTGAGAGGACTTTTTCTTCGGCGATGATGACGATCTGCTGCAGTTGTTGGAGTTCCATTCGATATGCCTGATTATGCATGTGGTGCATGCTGAGTGCGAACTAATCATTGTACACAACGAGGAATTTTCTATACGTTTCACACGTCTTCTCAACCAGAGTGAGACATTTGAAGCAAATGGAGGATAACATGATTTTTGATCGGAATGAAAACAAAGAAGTCATTGCGCTGCTGGGGGCGGGAAACATGGGCACAGCTGTTGCGCGCAGATTTGCCGCAGGCAGGACGATATTGCTCGGTGATATCAATGAGAAAACGCTCGCTAATGTATCAGAAGGGTTAAGGTTTAGCGGCTATACAGTCGAAACATGCCGAACGGATGCGATGGACAAGGAATCGATCAAAGAATTTGCGCGCAAGGCTGCATCTCTTGGGGCTGTGAAGCATTTCATTGATACGGCTGGGGCATCTCCTAACCAGTCGTCGCCAGAACATATATTGAAGCTGGATATGGTCGGCACTGGCTATGCGGTGGATGCGTTTGGTGAGGTGATGGCAGCGGGGGGCGCTGGGATTATTGTATCGAGTCAGGCTGGATATATGCTCCGTATTCCTGAAGATGTTGAACAGCAGATACTTGCGACACCGACAGAAGGTCTGCTTGATATTCCGTATATTCGAGAGACAGCGCTTGTGAATTCAGGAGTGGCATATATGGTTGCCAAGCGCGTGAATCACCTGCAGGCCATGCGAGCGGCTGCGACATCGTGGAAAGGACGGAGAGCGCGTATTAATTCGATCAGCCCAGGCGTGATTGTGACGCCGCTGGCGTATGATGAGTTTGCGGCAGCAGGGGAGGGCTATCAGCGTATGATTGATGCCGGCGCGGCGATGCGTACCGGATCATCGGACGAGATTGCAGATGCCTGTGCATTTTTGCTCGGTGAACATGCGGGGTTCATTACTGGTACAGATCTGCTCATTGATGGCGGCACGATTGCTTCCATCCGAATGGGGCAATATCAATTGGATTCATCGAGATGAGCTGACATAGATGTGGAAACTCATCTGTAAACTTTCATTTTTCATAAAAAACTCATGGATCATTTAACATCCCGTTGGGGATAAGGAGACGAAATCATGGCAAAGAATCTGGTGATATATTATTCGCGTCGCGGTCAGAACTATTTTGGAGGTGACATTCGCGATATTGCCAAGGGTAATACCGAGTATTGTGTGGAATATATTAAAAACGCAGTGGGTGCGGATGTCTTTGAGGTGGAGACGGTGAAGGCGTATTCCAAAGATTATATGACGTGCACGGAGGAGGCGAAAGCTGAGACGAAGAGCAAGATTCGTCCTGAATTGAAACGGGTGTTGGAAAGTGTTTCGGAGTATGACAATATATTTGTGTGCGGTCCTTGCTGGTGGGGGACGTTTCCGTGTGCGGTGCTCGGGCAGCTTGAGCGTCTGGACTGGAGCGGCAAACGGGTGTTTGGATTGATGACGCATGAGGGAAGCGGGCTTGGGCGATCTGAAACGGATTTGAAGCGGATCTGCCAGGGGGCGATGGTCGGGCGTTGTCTGGCAGTGTTGGGAAGCCATGCCAGTCAAAGTGAGGCCGAGGTGTCTGGATGGGCCAGACAGTGTGTGGAAAGATAATTATCAGGGGAGTGTGTCATGAAAGAATCGTTTCGTGTAGATGTGCGCAAGACTTCAGCAGAGGAGCGCGAAAGGGGGATGCATCAGGCGCAGCTCGTGTTCGAGCTTAACCATACGATGCCGTTTACGGCGCGTTATGGGGAAATTGTGGAAGAGCTTTTTAAGGGGAAGCTCGGCAAAAATGTGATGCTGAATGCGCCGCTGACGTGTGTTTGTCCTGATATGGTCACGATTGGGGATAATGTCGTGATCATGAATAACTGCCTGATGATGTCGCGCGGCGGGATTACGATAGAGGATGGTGCGATGATTGCGGCCAATGTCCAGCTGATTTCTAACAATCACGACCTGAAAGAACGTGAAGTGCTGATTTGCATGCCCGTGCGAATCGGGCGGAATGCGTGGATTGGCGCAGGCGCGACGATATTGCCAGGCGTGACAGTCGGGGAGAATGCGGTCGTGGGGGCTGGATCTGTCGTGACGAAGGATGTCGCAGCGAATACGATTGTGGCTGGAAACCCTGCGCGGGTAATTCGCACGATAGAGGCGTGATTTTTGAGCAAGCAGGACAGACGATTTGTCGAGGGGGTAGCGGCGTATTTGCGAAGCAAATAGCCGCGCAGGGGGAGTCTTCCCCCTGCCAAAAGATGTTTTAGAGATAAAGCAGGCCAAGTTTTAGGCTTGTGCATGCGCTTGTTGGCGTTGTCATACAAATAATTGACATATTTGAGCTATTTCACGGGCAGTCTTTGTTGTAATAGTCAGTGCGTTTGCGGGGAAGTCCTCGCGAGTGTTGCGCGACTGTGAAATGACGGGAAAGTGATGAAGAAGCTGATCGTGATTGCGGTGGTCATATTGGCCGTTGGTGTGCTCATTGTGGTGTTTGGGGGCGTGTTGAAGCGCCCGCATACGGTGTCTGATTTTTCGGTGTATCCATGTGCTTACAGGGGAGCGGACCGAATCGTGATTGCGCAGCAGGGGCATGAGACGGAATTTTCGCGTGCATCGGGGGATTGGCGTTTGACGCGGCCTGTGGATGAAGCCGTGGATATGGATGCGGGGGTTGCGCTGAACAATTTCATGTTCTCGAAGCTTTTTGTGGACCGTCATGAAGTGGTGACAGACGAGAGCTGGAAGGCTTATGCGGGGGAGGTTGCGACGGAGGTTAAGTTTTTTAAGGGGGAGCAAGCGCTTTGTGAATTTGAGCTCGGTGCGGGGGAGAAGACGGGGGACATGGACGCGGAGCGGCGGTGGATTCGCAGTGGCAATGATGCGTATCGCGCGTATGTGCATCTGCTGGATTTCGGGCGTGTGCTGGAGCAGCCGACAGCGGGGTGGCGTGATCGCCGTTGGCTGCAGCTGTCGACATCGTCGATTGAGCGTCTGGAGGTGGGGAGTGCAGGGGAGCGCTTTGTTGCGGACAGATCAGGGGAGCGTAGTGCAGAGAATCCGCAGGGATGGCGGATTGTATCGGCGTGGCGTGATGGGGAGATTGATGTTTCGGGGTTCAGGATTGACGAGCGGCGTATTGCGACGGTGGTGGATCTCGTGACGCCTCTGATGATTGATGACTGGGTGGATGATTTGAGCGACCAGGATGGTGTGACTTATTCCGGGAAGCTTGGGGTCACGTCGAACGGCACATCGTATGTGATTGAAATCGGGGATGAGGTAGATTTGTCGCGGCATCCTGAGTTTTCGAGGCTTGGGGAGGGGGCGAGATATATCAGGGTGAAGGGTGACAAGCGCGTGGGCGTAGCGAGTCGTCAGAGAGTGATGGGATTGTTTCCTGGGATTGATGAGATGCGCTCGAAGCGTGTGTGGTCGATAGACACGACCAGGCTTGCGGGCGTGGATGTGCGCCAGGAGGAATCGTGTGTCCGGTATTTGCCTGCGGGTCCTGAACAGTGGGCAGTGCATGCGTGTCCAGGGGGAGCGGAGGCTGAGGTTCGCCCGATATCAGCGCATGCGTTGGGGTTGTTTGCGAAAGCACTGATGCGTCTGGAGGCGGTGCGCTATGTGAATGGGGAGGAGCTGTCACGTGTGTTGCCGGAGCTTTCGGATGGCGCGTCACGCGTGATGCTTTATATGGATGATTTGAGTGCGGTAGATTATGAGGTAGTGCTGAGCCGTTCTTATGAAAAGATGTATCGCTATGCGAGAGTGATCGAGCGCGGTGCGGATGGTGTGGAAGCGTCAGGCCCAGTTTTTGTGATTGCGGAGAGCTTAGCTTCGATATTGCTTGAGGACCTCGGTGCTGCGAAGTAGTGTTTTGTAGAGGATTGAAATGATTTTGGTATTCCGTGAGTGAAACGTCATAAAGTTGCGACAAGCTTGCATTTTATGTTAGGATTATATGTCGTGTAGTCTGAATGGATGAAGATTCAGACAACGGGTGCGGAATTTCTTATACCCTGAATTTGAAGACATGAAACAGCCAGAACCCTTTGGAAAGTATTTACTGCTTGGACAGGTAGCCGTAGGCGGCATGGCGGAGATTTACAAAGCTCGCTATGCAGACCCGAGCATGCCTCAAATGGATATTGCGCTCAAACGCATTCTTCCGTCCTATACGGAGGATGAGAGCTTTGTGACGATGTTCAAGGATGAGGGTAACATCGCGATTCGCCTCAAGCATCCGAATATCGTGAATGTGTACGATGTCGGGGAGGTGAACAACGACTGGTATATCGCGATGGAGTTTATCCATGGCACCGATATCCGAGTGTTGAGCGATGCATGCGAGAAATACAACAAGAGATTTTCGCCAACGCAAGTGGCGCGTATCGTCTGTGAGACGGCGAAAGCGTTGTATTATGCGCACAACTGCACGGCAGAAGATGGCACGCCTTTGAACATCGTGCATCGCGATTGCACGCCTCACAACATCATGGTATCAGAAGATGGTGTCGTGAAGCTGATGGACTTCGGCATTGCAAAAGCCGCGTCTCGCGCGACGAAAACGCGAGTCGGAACAGTGAAGGGCAAAAGCAGCTATATGAGCCCGGAGCAGGCGCATGGTCGTCAGCTCGATGGCCGTAGTGATATGTTCACGCTTGGGACGGTTGGTTGGGAATTGCTGACGGGATATCGTCTTTTTAAGGCGAACAGCGATTTTGAGATTTTGACGAAGGTCTTGAAGTCAGAGATACCGCATCCGTCAGATATTGATTCGAACATTCCGCGCGATTTGGGCGACATCATCATGAAAACGCTCGAACGCAACCGTGATATGCGCTATGAGAACTGCGGTCTTCTTGCGGATGCGCTTGAAAACTGGATCAATATGAATGGGAACGGTTCAGACCAGCATCTCGGTGAAATGGTGCTCTGTCTGATGAACCGGAAGGGACATACATATTCAGAACTTCAGAATTATAATCCGGGTCTTTCCCTGTATGAGTGTGAAGATGGTCAGTTTACGCGCAAGGCGGCATCGATGATCCCGTCACCATCTACGCCATCGATTTCGCAGCCCGGTATGCCACCGATGGGGAGTTCGCCGATGAATCCAGCAGTTCCACCCATGTCACAGCCTGGTTTTCCGCCGGCTCCTGGTTTTCCGCCGGCTCCTGGTTTTCCAGATCCGAATGCGGGTATGGGCGGTGCCAATTCGACGCCCAAAGTACCGTTTGGATATATACTTATTTTCATCGTGCTCATTCTTGTGTCGGTTGGCGCAATTATTGGCGGCGTGAGCATGATGACTGGAGAAAAGCCTGAAACGCCAACATTTGTGGCGCCGGAAGCTCATGTCAGTTTTAAGACGAAACCTAGCGATGCCATGGTCTATCTCAATGACAAGGTCGTTGTGGATTCGAATGATAAGCCGAAGCTGACGCCGATTTATGCTCACAAGGCGCATCTGGGCGACAAGTTTACGATTCGCTTTGAAAAAGAGGGCTATGAGCCAGTCACGATTGAACGATATGCCGTTTTGGTTGAACAGGATATCGAAGTCGAGCTCGTGAGCGAGGCAGATGCGAAAGCAGCCAAGCTTGATGCTATTCCTGAATATAAGATTACGACAGAGCCGAGCGGCATGACCGTGACTGTGAATGGCGAAGCATTGGGCAAGAGCCCTGTTGTTGTGAGCGATGCGAAGTTCGGGTCTGAGTTGACTGTTGAAGTTGCCGGTGATGGCGATTACGAAGATGCCAAACAGGTGATTATCGTGGCGCGTGGCAATGACCACACCAATATCGTACTCGATCGCGTGGAGAAAAAAGTGGCGCGTGGCGGTGGCGGTGGCGGTGGCGGTTCCGCTTCGAAACCAAAGCGTTCTGCGGCTCCGGCAGCAGCTGCTGGAAGTGGTTATGGTACGATTACCGTGAAAGCCACGCCGTGGGCAACGGTGTCTATCGACTCTCAGCGTATTGGCAATACCCCGATCAATTCCAAGAAACTCAAGGCAGGATCACATAAGGTCGAAATGAGATTGCCGCCGAAGAATTTGTCGGTTTCCAAGACGGTCACTGTGAAATCAGATCAGAATCTCAATATCGGCTATGACTTCAACAAGAGCAAGTGGATGTAATCTGATTTCAGTATTGCTTCCTATCATTCTGGCCGGCATGATTGTCGTGGTCATGCTGGTCATGGGGCGTGCAAGCGCCCCATATTCAATCCCTCTGCGGACAGTCGTTCCGACAGAGGGTTCTTTTTATCGACTGGAATGTGTGGTGAACGAAACGCGCCCAGGGGTGTTTCGCGTGTGTGACGAGGAAGTATGCCTGGAAGCGGCAGTGATGCCGACGGTTCGTGCGCAGCTGAAGACGGGGGTTCGTGTGATTGCTTCAGGCGTGTACCGCGAGGGGAAATTTCAAGTCACGTCTGTGCTGACGCGCTGCCCGCATGGGGATGCGCGATGACCGGATTTTTGTATGCGCATGCCGAGCTGTTCTTTTGTCTGTGCGGGCTTGTGTGGTTGAGGATAAGCCGCGCAAAAAACAGAAGCCTGTTGTGTTTTTGGGGGTATGTCGCTTTTGTTGCGCTGTTCCGGGATGCGCATGACTCAGGCATGGCGGCGATGCATGTGCTTGCCATGCCGCATATTTTGGTGTCTTGGGCTGCAAAGACTGCTGTCTGCATGGCGATTTGCTGTTGGTTTGGAGAGCGGTGCTGTCCTGATCGCCGGCTTGTGCGTTTTGGACTGGTCTGTGTGCCCGCATCGATTATTTTGGGGATGATTTGGGCGTTTGATGCGCCGAACTGGGGGCGGCTTTGGCAATGGGACAGCGTGGAGACGTATGCGCTTTGTCTGTTTGTGTGTTTGTGGGTGTGGCAGAGGCGGACGGGGCATGGGGATCTTTGGGCATATTTGTGCCTGCTCGTTCTGACATGCGAGACGCTCGGATTGTATGGCGGATTTTCGTCGAATTCTCGGCATAGTTATGGGGCAGGACCTGAGGAATGGCTGTGTGCGCTCGGATGGAGCGTCTGGCTTGTCTGGATTTGTGGATGCGCGGAGAAGCGGCGCTTAAGCCAGAATGTGCGCGCAGGGATTTTGGAGCGTTCAGGTGCATTGGCGCTTGTCGGCATGCTGCTTGTCACTTTTTGCGGAGTGGAGGTGATGCCACAGGGGATGAGCATCGCGTTTGGGGCGATATGGGTGTGCCTGAACTGTGGCAGACATGCGGCGAATATTTTGATTTGCCTGGGAGGAATTGTCTGTCTCGTGAGCAATATTGGGGATATATCTTCTGGCTGGATGGAAACAGCGCGTCTGGATGCTGCTGGAGGCTGGGCAGTCCTCGGGATTTTCCCGGAACAAGTCGGGGAGTGTCTGCACCTTGGCGTGCATATCGCCAGTCCGAATGCGCATGAAGGCATGGTGATGCTTGAATCGTGTCATGGCATGCCGATGCAGCCGTCTGGGTTTGCGGATATATGGCCGGAAATGCTTCGCGTATACGGCGTGTCTTATCAGGCGGTCGAGGGGGTGCAGCTCTTTGTGCGGCATATCGCATTCGAGCGTTTGTGCGAGTTATTTTTGGTGCTGATGTGGTTCTTTTTGGGGATTGTCAGTATAAAAAAATGTGATGCTGAGGCAGAGCAGTACAGCCACGAGCAGAGCCTGCGCTGTGACTGGTAGGCGCAGAGGCTGGCTGGAAAGTAGGGCATGCGTGGCTTGAATGCCGAAAAAGTAAGCGGTCAGAACCCAGGGGGCTGAGGTGACGAAAAGCAGCGCGAGCTTTTTTTGCGCGGAAAATCGCAATATTCTTGGTTGGAGCATCATGAATGTCGCGAGAACGAATTCGAGGGCGAAGAGTGCCATGATGATGCTGAGTTTGAGAAAAATTGCGAGTTCAGAGAAATGCAGTGCGCCTGCGGTGTTCCATAGCGCGATGAGCGCCAGGCTTGCGATGAGGCAGACTGTGGCTTGTGAGAGGCACCATTGTGAGAGTCGGTGCTGTGCCTGAAAAAAGGCACATCTTTCGCGGCCTCCGGCAGCGATGAGAATCATCTGACCATAAGAAGATAGGAGCAGACCGAGCCAGCCCATATAGATCCAGCCGTCTTGTGTCGCGAGATGGCCTGAAAATGCGACAGCAGTGCAGAACATGGCAAACGCGAATATGCCTACGAGACAGGAGATGCGTTTGGACCAGAGGACCGCACATTGGAGCGCGAGCATGTGCCTGGAGAACGCGCGTTGGTTCATGGCCGTATCGAGACAGGAGTGAGGATGTTCGAGAGCATTTGCTTGCACAGTGTATGACCGGTGACGAGGATGTGCGTGCCGGTAACAATTTTATTTTGGATGATCTGTGGGAAGCGTTCTATTTTGGAATCATCAAGCGACTGAAGTGGTTCATCGAAGAGGGCGATATCCGCGGGCATGATGCATGTGATTGCGAGCAGGAGCCATTGTTTTTCGCCATTTGACAATTCTTTGGGCATGCGTGACAGGGCAGAGAGCTGAAAAACATCAAGCCACCGTGAGAGCTCGCTCTGTGGGATGTTGAACTGCGCTTTAAGCCAATTGATGTGCGTCTGAATGGAGAGGTCATCAAAGAGGAGTTTCGGGGATGGGCAGAAAGCGGCTGTATATGTTGTGTTTCCGTCGATTGCGATGGCGCCTTGAAGCGGGAATAGCTCGTGTGCGATCAGGCGCAGGAGTGTGGTTTTGCCGTATCCGTTCGGTGCGGTCCAGAGGGACGCCTTTGGGCACTGGAGCGTGATATTTTCCAGGCATGGCGAGTCATCGTATCGAAAAGAGAGGTGATCGAGGGTGAGCATGGGGCGTTGCGGGGCAAAGCCCCGCAGAGGGGGGAGCGGCGTATTTCGCGGTCTGGCCGCGAAATAGCCGCGCGGGGGGAGGCATCCCCCCGAAGTTATCCAGAGATTGTGCTGGGCGCCAGCGAGAGGCCAGCGTGATAGCGCAGCTGCAGGTAATCGTCACTGAGCGCGAAAGCGATGAGTTGTGGCAGTCGCGTGGAGAGTTTGAAGCGCTTGGAGAGATAATCCTGAGCAGTATTTTCAGGGTTCCAGCCTTCGGCCTGCAGGATGGCGGGGATGGATGCCGCGAGCGATCCGGAGAAGAGGAGTCCGGCGCGGTCTGCGGTGGCATAGAGGCCGTCGAGCCATTTGGGTGCTTCAGTGATGGGGAGATTTTCGGGGCCGATTTCGTCGATAATTTTGGCGACATCACGGCGCATGCTGCTTCTGAAGAGATGTTTGTCGATGCGTTCGGCAGCTTCGATTGTATAGACATTGCGTTCGGTGATGCCGCGCCCTTTTGTGACGAGGTAGTAGATGCCGTCGAGGAGGCGCCAGACTTCGCGCGGGTCGAAGAATATGAGTTTGGATATGCCAGTCCATAGGAGGCCGCTGGCATAGCCGGCCCAGTGTCTCTGGACATCAGGTTTCATCGTTTCCCATGTTTCGAGGGAGAGCCAGTAAGCTTCTGGGTCATCGAGGACAGTGGGCACCGGGGAGTCGTCGTGCGAATTGAAGCCTTTGATGCTGGAGATGCCGAAGGCGGATGCGCACATCGAAAAGATGTTTTGGATATAGGTGTTCTTGATTTTGTCGCCGCCGAGTGTCGGGCGTTTGGGGACGTTGTCGCGCAGGCAGTCGTTGAGCAGGGGCATGGCTTCGTGCAGGAGCGTCTGTACGGGCCTGAGCGAGTGATGTGAGAGATGTCTGAAGAGGATATCGTCGTTGAGCTGGCGTGAATCCATGAGTTTTGGACGCAGGTCGCTATCTGAAGCAAAGCCTTCGTTTGGGAGGAAGACGGATGCGAGCTGGCGCAGGATGCGTTCGCGGTCGCGCGCATCGTTTCTCTGGCAGATATCGAATGCCGCGCGATAGATGTCGGGCTGGAACGGGTCATGGATGAGCAGCTGGCAGAATTCTTTGTATGCGCTGAGCGCTTCGCCGGGGATACGGCAGCGCGCATAGGCGCGGTTTTTGACGAGATCCGGAGAGGGGTCAGGGGATGCGTCGAGCGCTTTGGAATAGAGTTCCTGTGCGTCTTTCCATGCACCGAGTTCGGAGCCGAGTATTTTTGCGGCATATCCGAGATAGTTTCGTATGAGCGTGGCATCTGCGGATATGGCCTGGCTTTGGCTGACGGCGTTCTGGAGATTGACGACCATGATTTTGCGCTCAGCCGGGGTTCGGTAAAGGTTGTCGAGCCTTGTGAAGATATATTCGTTTCTGGGGAAAGATTTGAAGAGTTCCCAGAGTAGTTCTTCGCCTTTTGGCTGTTCGTTGAGCCTGTCGAGATAGAGGTCGCAGAGGAGGATCCAGAGATCGAGGTCTTCGGGTTTGAAAGGATAGTCGATGACGCGGAGCAGAATTTCAGCGGCTGCGTTTGGATCGCCGGCCTTTGCATGCGCTTTTGCGAGGATGATCAGGCAGTCTCTGGACTGTACGCTTTGTTTGGCGAGGAATTCGAAATATGCGAGCATTCGGGGCGTGTCGCCGCCCGGGTGGTTGAAGTGGAGTTCGAGAAGCTTCGGTTCCAGCGCGAGCTGTTCCTCCAGGGACGGATGGTGTCTCTGGATATAGTCGTCGAGCGCTCTGCGGGCGATATCGAGTTCGCCGAGTTCCTGGGCAGTCTGCGAGATGTCGCAGAGTATCGAGCCTCTTGAGGGATCGTTCTGATAAGCTTCATTGAGCCATCTGAGGCATTCGAGCAGGTTGTGAATGCCAGTTTTGGAGATGTCCGCGAGCCTGAGGCAGAGATCGGCCTTTTCGGTGTCGGAATCTGTGTTCATGAGGTGCTGGCGGATCTGTTCGGAGAGGAAGTCCCAGTCCTTGTGATTTCCGAGATATTCGTAGAGTGAAAGCCGCATGGGGTTGTTGAAAGAGCACTGCGTGCAGGCTTTCTGGACGGAACACAGCGCGTCTTCGGGGCGGTTGATTTTTGAGAGTACCCAGGCGCGTTGCAGCGTGACCTGAATCGCTTCCTGTTCGTTGAGCGTGTTTTCTTCCTGGACATTGAGTACTTCGAGGAGGTTTTCCCATTTTTCAAATTTCTCGAAGTAGGCCGCGAGGAGTTCGAGGTCAGGCCTGTAGGAGATATTTTCGTCCCTGTCATCAGGCAGGAGCTGTTCCGTCGGGTCTGAGATGTCGCCCGCGAGCAGCTTTGAAATCGAGCACCAGCGCCGGAGATCTTGAGATTCGTGGGAAGCATCTGCGAGTATGGGGGCAGGGATATGTTTGTAATCTGGGCGTTTGGAGGGTTCGAGGGCGACCCAGATGCGTTTCGCGAGCGCGAGGTCTTGAAGCTGACAGAGCGTTTCGCGGGAGCGTTCGGCGATGTCATCGGGGAAATCGAGCGCCAGGCTTGCGAGCAGTGCATGGCGCTGAATTTCGCGCGGCTGGCGGTTCTGCAGCCCGGCAGACAGGCAGGTGCACCAGTTGCCGTTTGAGGACGAGACGGCAGTCTTCATGGCGTTGAGGAAGCGCACATTCTTGAGCCTGCTTGAGGATTCAAAGGTGAGCAGGAGCGATTCGATGGATTTGGGATCGTGTGAGATTCTGAGCGTAAGGTCAGCGACCGCGAGATCGATTTCCGCACGGGTTTGCGGGTTGCCTGTTTCGCATCGCGCTTCCTGAAGCGTTTTGAGCGTATCTTCCGGGGAGGCATTGCAGAGGCTCAGCGAAAGCCATGTGTGGAGCAGGATGAGGTCATCCGGAGAGGAGAGGAACGCCTTTTTGAATGATGCCAAAGCATTTTCGGGCGCATTTTGGTGATAGAGCTCGATGCGGCCGATCCAGAAATGCGAGAGCCATTTGGCGCCCAGCGAGCCTTCGCGGTTGCTGTCGTTTTGAAGGATGCGTATGAGTTCGTCCCACTTGTCGTGCGCTCGGTAGTAGTCGATGAGGAAATTTTTTGCGACGGTATCCTGAGGGTTGAGCTTGAGCGCGGATTCGTAGACTTCGACAGCTTCAGTTTCGAGCCCGAGGTGCTGCGTGAGGATTGCAGCGACTTTGCGGAGTTTGGCGCCTTTGAGCTTCATGTCAGGCGTCAGGTCGACGAGATTCCTGAGGAGCGTGGTGAGTTTTTCCCAGGATTTTTGCTGTGCATAGAGTCGTTCGAGTTCGTCAGCAGCGGTTCTGCATGTGCTGAGCGCCGCGCGCGCTTTTTCATAATAGAGGATTGCCTGCGGGATGTTCGCGAGCGCCGCTTCGGAGATTTCTGCATTTCTGCACAGGAGCGTGGCTTTGTATTCTGGGTTTTGCGCGATCTCGATTTCTTCGTCAGTCAGCGCGATGAGCTCGTCCCATTTTTTGAGCTTGAGATAGAGCCTTGCGAGTGCGGAAGTCGTCGAGTCGTGCTTGTCGCTGATGCCTCTGAGGGCTTCGAGCGCAGTGCATGCCGTATCGGCATCGTTGAGATAGACATCCGCGATTTGTGCGATGCGCTCCAGCAGGTAAATATGCTCGTGCGCATCCTGCGTGCAGCCTTCGGCAGCGGCATAGAGCTGCAGAAGCTCGGGCCAGTTGCCGACGGTCTGAGCCATCCTGCTCGCGCCCTTGAGCGCGGAGATATCGTCTGCTCTGAATTTGAGTATGGCCTGATAATGGTTGAACGCTTTGAGCGCGAAGTGCAGCTTGTCTTCATAGAGCCGTGCGAGTCTTGCGTGTCTTGCGACAAAGACTTCCGGGGTAAAATCGACGCGCTGGTGGATGCTGGCATCTGCGATTTCGTCTTCAAAGAGCTGCGCGAGGTGTTCCCAGTCATTTTGGCTCGTGTAATATTCCGCGAGCGCTTCGATTGTCGGCTCGTGTGTGGGGCAGAGCTTGTTGGCTTCGCAGAACACTTCGATGGCGGTTTCGAGCTGGTCTTCGATTTCATCCCTGAAGATGCAGGCGATCTGATAGAGCTGGTCGGCCTTGAGTTCCGGAGAGTTGACGAATTCGAGGGTTTTCGCGAGGGTATCCAGAAGGCCGTCCACGCGCTGGCAGTCTTTGTAAAGAAGTGTCAGCTGATGGAGCTGGATGAGATCGGTATCATCATGCGCGCTGCTGAGCACGTCGAGCGCATGTTCTTTGTCTTCGAAGCGGAACTGCGAGATATCCGCGAGCAACGAGCGATAGAACTGAATTTTTGGGGAATTGCCGAGTCTTTCGATTGCGCGGTCGAGAATGGCGGCCGTCGCATCGATGTCGTCATTTTTGAGTGAGCGCTGCAGCTGGTCGGACACGAGTTCGTCATCGAGCGGGAGCGTTTCGATGAGGTGTCTGCAGAGCACCTGAGCCTGTGTCTCGTCAGGCATGATAAATCTGTACAGCATCCAGAGTTTTTCTTCGAGGTGCTGTGTGATCGCGCTCGCAGTTTTCTGCTGCCGCAATGCCTGCCATAGCTTTCCTTCATATCTGTCCCACGCGCTCGTAGCGATCAGCGCGTCTTCCCAGAGCAGAAAGATTTCCGGATCAAAAGCGCTTTCCGTTTCGGGAACGATGGTGGAAGCTTCGGTGTCAGCCGCATCCATGGTTTCGAGGATGGCAATCGCTTTTTCGGGCTGATTGGCGGCATAGAGATGCGTGCGGACGAGTTCGAGCTGCAAATCGCGTGTCTGTTCAGGTGTGGCGTTTGCGAGCTCGCATTCGATGGCGGCGATGTAAGCAGGAATGTCTCCCTTTGCGCGGCTCAGGCGCTTTTGGCCTGCGTTTGCGACATTGCTGAGCCTGAAAGACGCGAGTGCTGTTTGGTAGAGATTGCCGGCAAGTTCCAGGTCGGTGTCAATCATGCCCTCCCTGAGTTCAGCAAGCGCGCAGTAGAGTTCTGCGGCTTCAGGGCCCTTTTTGAGCCGATCTGTCGCATTCTCCAGTCTTTCGACGTATCTTTCGATTGCCGCTCGCCCGAGAGCGACCCGCTTGGACTGGATGACTGTGTTGTCACCGCGCTTGGGCATTTCAAGGACTTCGGCTTCGCGTTCCATGCTCATGGTTTATTCCTCCGTGGATATGTGTAAAGGCCTTCTCTGGAGCCTTAGGGGGAATTTAACCGAATTGCATTTAGAGGCACATTTTTAGGGTATGCGGCTATCGGCTGATGGCCGATACGCCGCATCTGGCCGCGCCTATCGGTTGATGGCCGATACGTCGCGGCAACTCGCATTTGAAAGCTGCGATGTGGCTTTGGGTTATTCCATGATCTCTTTTTCTTTTTCGGCAACGACTTCGTCGATCTTTTTGGTGATTTCGTCTGTCAGTTCCTGGACTTTGGTCAGAGCTTTCTTGAGCTCGTCTTCGGTGATGTCGCCGTCTTTCTGGATGGATTTGAGCATATCGTTCATATCGCGGCGCTGGTTGCGGACAGCGATTTTGCTCTTTTCGCCCATTTCTTTGACTTGTTTGGTGAATTCTTTTCGGCGTTCACCTGTGAGTGCGGGGATGGGCAGGCGGATCAGAGAGCCGTCATTGGAGGGATTGAGGCCGAGATCTGAGGACATGATCGCTTTTTCGATGGCATTGATCATGTTCTTTTCCCAAGGTTGGATCGTGATCATGCGGGCATCGGCGACTTTGACGGCCGCGATCTGCATGATCGGAGTGGGAGTGCCATAATAGTCGACGCGCAGGGCATCGAGAATGTTCGGATTTGCACGGCCTGTACGAATTTTGGCCGCATCACGGCGCAGGGCGACGACAGCCTGTTCGTAACCTGATTTCAGCTCGGCCAGCAGATCATTAACCATATAAACCTCCGTTAAAAGTGAATAGAGCGCGTCTTGAACGCCAAAAACGGCGGAATACATACCGCATGAAAGGCTGAATTGGCAAGTGGGCAGTTGTGAGTTGTGAGTTGTCAGTGGTCAGTGGTCAGTGGTCATTTGGGGGCTGTGTGCAGCGCATGCGAGGTGTGAGGCCGTATTTTGCGCGCGTGCGCGCGAAATAGGCCGAGCAGGGGCGCGTATCGGCCGTAGGCCGAAAGCGGCTCCTCCAAAAAATCCAGACGTGACAGAGGGTCACGATTGAGGGCAATGGCGCCGTGCATGCGGCTTAATTATTCCTAAAGTAAAAAATTTGCGTTATAGAGGTGCAGCTTTTCAGGGCAGGCGTGTTTGGTAACGTCAAGTAGGTCAGCGAGTGAGATGAAGAAAAAAGCGCAGAAGAAGAGGATCGGGTTCAAGTTACGTCGTGCAAAGGGGCAGTCGGGTGGTGAAAAGAAGCAGCGTCTGAGTGCCACGCTGAAAAAGGATCTTTTTAATATCCCGAATTCGATCACGATGCTTCGCATTGTTTTCATACCGTTTGTGGTCGTGCTGCTTGCGCAGGGCACTCCAGGGTATTGTCTGATCGCGGTGGTATGTTTTGGAATCGCGGCGATTTCGGATTTCTTTGATGGATATCTTGCGCGTCGTCTCAATCTTGTGAGCGTGACGGGGAAGTTTCTTGACCCGCTCGCGGACAAGCTGATGGTGATGGCAGCGACGATACAGCTTGCCTCGATGGGGTGGCTGGAGTCGTGGATACCGATTGTGATTTTGACGCGCGAGCTTGCTGTGCAGGGGCTGCGGCAGATCGCTGTTGGCGAAGGGCTCGTCATTGCGGCTGGCACAGGCGGGAAGATCAAGACGGCGCTGCAGCTGATCGGCCTGATTGGCCTGCTCGTGCATTACACGTATCCGGTGCGCGTGTTCGGTCTGGACACGACGATGAATTTTCACAAGGTCGGCTGGATATTGCTCGTGCTGAGCGTTTTCTTCAGCCTGCTCAGCGCATGGCAGTATTTCAGGGGATTCCTCAAAGCGTTGGATTCACAGAAAAGCGAGGGCTAAGAGATGCCGTCGGTGATACACAATATCAGGTCGTTTTTTAAGAATTCCGGATCATATCTTCGCGAGGCGAAGACTGCCGAGGCCGGCAAGACTCAGGCTATCCGCGCGCGATATGCTCGCCAGTTCCTCGAAGAAATCGGCATGGATGCCAAGGGGCCGACTGCGGAGGAGATCGAAAAGAATGGGCCGTGTATTTATGTGGCCAATCACACGAGCACGCTGGATGCCGTGATTATTGTCGCCTTTTTTGAAGGCGACCTGCGCATTCTCGCGAAAGAATCGCTGTTCAAGATTCCCAATCTCGGTGCGATTCTTCGTCTCGAAAAGCATATCATGGTGCATCGCGGCAAACATGCGTCTGCCAAGAATGCCTCGATTCGCGAGAGCATTCGCGAGGCGATTGCAGAGGGGGCGAGCGTTTTCTTTTTCCCTGAGGGCACGCGCACGCGCACTGGGGAGCTCGGCAAGTTCCGCCACGGCGCGTTCTATAATGCAATACAGACTGGCGTGCCTGTCGTGCCCGTCGTGATCAGAGGGCTGTTTGAAGCGATGCCCAAAGGGACGCTCAAGATTATTCCGGGACCGTGTTCGCTCGAGCTTCTGGCGCCGATCGCGCCGCCCGACCCTTCGTTGGGCGATGAGGCCAAACGCGCGCAGATACTGTCCGATCAGGCGGCAGAGGCCATTCGGCAGGCGCTCAAGAAATAGGTTTTATGCTTGCAGGCAAGTTTTGGCGCACTTTTGGGGCAGCATGTGCTGGCCCTTGTGGCATCGCGTGCGCGTCACAGCCTAAAATAGCCGTCGGCTGCGCAGTGCTCGAAGAGCTGTTCGACGGCAGCGAGATATGTCGGGACGTTTTTGGCCTTTCGAATCTTGCGCACAAATTTTTCGGCATCCGAGAACATGCAGCCCAGATAGAACCAGAGCTCGCAGGTCCGATGCAGGAGCGTGGAGGTGCCGTAATTAAGCGCATCCCAGGCGGTGAACAGGCTGTCGTGGTAGCGTTTGAGCTCTGCTTTGGTGACGCGGGTGCTTTGGGTGATTTCGCGGTGGAGCGCCGGGTTTGCGACGAGCCCTCGGCCAAGCATGACTGCCTTGATGTTGGGATACTTTTCGTTCGGGAAGCGCGTCATCAGTGACAGATGGGCAGTTGGCGAAAAGATGTTTCCATTGAGGCATATCGCGTGGCGGCTGATTTTCAGGCACTCTTCCAAAACATCCCAGCGCGGCTCCCCTTGGTACATGTCTTTCTGCGTTCGCGGATGAATGATGAGTTCCGCAAGCGGATAGGCGTTGTAGAGTTCCATGAGATTTCCAGCGCTGTCGGGGTCATCTTTGCCGATTCTCGTCTTGATTGAGATTGCCGGGCCGCCGTTTGCTGTGCCTTCATAGATATCATCGAGGAAGCTCGCGAGCGCGTCGAGGTCTGCGAGCATGCCGCTGCCCTTGTGCCGCGTGACGATTGTCGCGCGCGGACAGCCGAGGTTGAGGTTGACTGTGTCGTATCCGCGCGCCTTCAGCTCTTGAGCCGCCCACAGAAAATTGTCGGCTGAGTTTGCCATGATCTGGGGCATGAGCTGAATGCCTGAATTGTTCTGCGGATCGATGTCTTTCTTTTCCTTCGTCTCCAGTATGCGCGTCTGCTTTGGCTGTATGAATGGCGCATAGTAGGTGTCAATGCCCGGGAACAGCGCATGATGGACGTTTCTGTAAGTGTAGCCTGTGATTCCTTCGAGTGGCGCAAAGTAGTATTTCATGGCAATGAGCAATTGTGAGCGTCAAGTTGGATTGGGCAGAAGCCTGATTGATGCGTAACGCGGAATTACGCAGTGTGTGCAACATAGTGGTGCGCTGGGCGTTTGTGAATTATTTAATGACATGAGAAGGATAACTGTTAGAATGCAAGAAGGTTGGGCGCTTGAAAATATGGAGGAAATATGAACCAGTATTTGCTGATGATTTCGATGGATGGGAGAGATGCCGTGCCGTGTCTGCCCTCAGGGGAGCATGCCCTGGGATTGAACTGCGAAGGGATTTCGTGGCTTGAGGCGGCACTCGTGAGTATTCGATGTGATGCGCAGAACGAGCTGAGTGTGCGCGCAGAGGGGGAGTTGACGGTGACGTTGGAGCGCGCGGGGCGCAGGCTTTCATTGGGCGCGCGAGAGATTAGGCTTTTGCCGCAGGATGTAATCTGTTTTGGCGGGCATCGCTTTGAGATCGTGTCGATGCGGCGTTATCGAGAGGTGAAACGCCGATTTTCATCGCGTCAGGCGATGCTTTCGGCGGCTGCGGCATTTGCACTGGTGGCAGTGCCGGCGTGTCAGCCGAAAAATGCAGGTTATCCTGAAACGCCGCCAGTGGTGGATATGCATAAGACAGGGAAGGTTGCGCCTCAGCAAGATGAAGCAGAAGCTGAACTGCAAAACTTGAAGGATGCGCAGGACAAAGCAGAAGATGCAGCGCAAGATAATGCTGATGAAATTGAGAAACAGGAAGTGTTCGAACACCCGATGGGGGATGTTGTGTTCGTGCCTGAGACTCATGAAGAGGAAACAGAGGTTGTTGCCCCCGAGGTGATGCCGCGTCTGGGCGGCGATGTCGCGCCGATGCCATCAAAGACTGAGCCTGAAGCGAATGGACAGGAGGTGGATGTGCCAAAGGTTGCGCCGCGTTTGGCCGGAGCGCCGAAGGCACCGACTGCTGAACCTGCTTGTCATTGCAAGGACGGGGAAACATGTGATTGCAAGGAAAATGGCAAACCGTGCGGCTGTCAGCCGGATGTGGGGGAGATTGTCAAACGTCCAGAAGCGGAAGTCAGGCTTTCTGGGAAAAAAAGCGCGCCTGTCGTTAATGATCATTAATAATGGATATGTCCTTTCGAGGATTGCATCAGAGAATTGTAAGGCTGTGTTAACGTCTGTGGATATGAAATACAAGGCAGTAGGCAATAGAAGGTAGGCAGTAGTGCGCATGATAAAGGCAATAGCTTTGATGCGAAAAGGCTGTCGTTGCTCGATTGCCGGTAATAATAGCTTTTTTGCTATATTCACGTTTATTGAACAGAGCCTTTAATGTAGCTTGAGGAGGTTTTGAATATGGCGGAACAGCAACGGATGGTGATTTCGGTAGATGGGGGAAATCCTCAGTCTTGCATGGCTTTTAGTGAAAACGCGATTGGTCTGAGCAGTGCGGGGGTTACGGGCTTTTCAAATGCGGCGGTGCTCGTGACTTGTGTAAACGATGTGCTGAAAGTTGCGACAACCGGATTTGTCGATGTTTCGCTTGAGCGCGGTGGGCGCACGCATCTGCTTGGCAAACGGCCGATTGTTTTGCTTCCCGGGGACGTGCTTGTTGTGGACGGGCATTGCATCGAGATTGTCAAGATATGGCAGAATGTGAAGCCGCAATCGACAACGAAATGGAGGGGATTTTCGGCGTTAAAGAAAATGTTTAGTTCAGCAGCTGCATGTCTGATGGCGGCGCTTCCGTCCTGTCATCCGCGCGTGACAGGCGATGTGCCCGACCCAAACTATAATCCAGACGATGATGCCAAGGTGTTGACCGTCGATGTGCAAGAGATGGGGGAGCCTGAAGACCCGAATTATGAGAATTATGAGTGGGTAAAAGCCCAGAGGGCAGAAGAGGCTAGGGCGGCTGCGGAAGGCAAGAAACAAGAAAGCAAGAGCTTTGTGGGCGAGGATATACAAGCTCCGGAGTTCAGGAATTCTGGGCAGAATGAGAATGCCGATTCTTCAGACCAAGAGTCATCTTGGGGAGAAGCCGCTTGGATGGAACCGCAGATGGTCGATATACATGAGATGGGGGACGTTTATAATACGGTTCCAGATGATGGAAACATGCAGCCCAAGACGGATGAAAATGCATGGGGAACTTCAGAAAATGACTGGGACGTTGGACCTCGGTATATCGAGAGGCGCGTGATGGGGCTTTTCCCGAGTGAGGAGGTGTATGACGATGCGAAGCCTCTGATAGATGAAAGCGCTTGGGATGCCGTTAAGAATGAAGACTAACCCGCGCCTGAAGCAGTTCCAAAACTCGTCGAACAAAACCGCCCGAAAATTGAGCGCTGTTTGGCTTGAAAACCACCCGCAGGACCGCACAGGTATGGTAAGAAGTAGGGGCTTGTGGAAAAGGCAAATTGCATTTGAGGGAAAACGATCTGATGAAAACATTGCCAAAAGATTGCGTATGTGTGCCCGTGAATCGCGGGGAACTGCTTGTGTCGCCAGGACTTGCGGTGTATTGTGCGGTGTATGCAGATGAGATGGAGGCTTTGCATGCACATTTGACTGATCCATCTGTATCATTGCCAGAGGCGCTCCAAACGCGGCTTGAAAAACATGGCTTTTATGGCGCGCAGCGGCCGCTTCGCCCGGCGTATCATCTGACGCAATTCCAGGTGACAAATGCCTGTAATCTTCACTGTGCCTATTGCAGTGCGGATTCTGGCAAAGCGCGCGAGCATGAGATTACTCTGGCAGATGTTTGTCGGGTCATCGATGGTGTTTTGGAGATTTATCCGGATTCGGATATTTCTTTTTCAGGTGGGGAGCCGCTGATTGTGCCGTGGCTGTTTGAGGCGGTTGCTTATGCGCTTGAGCATACGAAAGGGCATGTCGGCATTTTGAGCAATCTGCTGTTGCTCGATCGTTCTGAAGTGCTTTTGGAAAAGCTCGTATCTGTCATGAAGCGTGGCGTGAGCGTTCAGATGAGCTTTGCCGCAGCCGACCGCGCGGTGTGCGATCGGCTTTCGGGCGCGGAGCGCTATGATATTGGGATGCGCGTGCTGTCAAAACTTGAGGCACGCGGTGTCTATCCGAAGATTGACTTGATGTTGAGCGCGCCTGATGCTCAGGCGAATGTCGATGCATTTGCAGACTTTAGGAGAAGTCTCGCGGAAGATGTGAAAATATCGTTGGGATTTCTGTATCCGTGCGGCCGGGAGACGGGAGAGCATGTCTTTAGGGATGAGGATGAATGCGAACGTATTTTGGATGATTTGACGTTTCTAGGTGGCGTGAGCATTCCAGCACCAAGCGTATCAAGCTTGACGAATCGACGCTTGGGATGCACGTGCATCGAGCATGAGAATCTGTATATCCGGAGCGATGGCGGCGTATTTTCGTGCTTTAAAATGGTGGAGCAATTCGGCGACATTTCTGAGGGTATCAAGAATGTGATCGCTCGTCGTCGCAAGACGCCGCACAAGGCTGCTGAGCTTGCGATGTGCCGCGCATGCCCATTTGTGAGCCTGTGTGCTGGCGGATGCCGCGCAGATAATATGATTCTTGAACGTTCAGTTCGCGCGCCGATATGCGGCGCATGGAGAGTGCGTTTGCTCGCGGAAATGCTGTTTGAAGATCGCCCGTATGTGATGGATTGGAGCGTGCCGCATCAACTTGAGGAAGCAAAAAAGCGCGGCATTGAAACGCCATCATTCGTAATCGTCGGCGCGCGTTTATAGTTTTGGGGGAGTTTGGGTGATTTGTGGGGGAAACCCTTTCTTTGGTGCCCAAAGAAAGGGTTTCCCCCACACCCCCTTCCTAAAGAAAGGCGATATTTTGGGTGGAGGGGATGTTTTTTTGGGGGGGATGGTTTGTTTTTGTGTGGGGGCGTTTGATGAGGTGTTGG
>JAFUEE010000146.1 GCA_017464085.1 Pseudomonadota bacterium | reverse complement strand
GGCGCACACCTCATCAAGGACTTCCGCCTCCATGCGATCAATAAATGTTTTGGGATCCTCGGATCGCAAAAAAAACGCCTGCATATCCAAGCCGATCACATCATATTTATTGATATGCATTTCATACGACGGATCGCGCGCGATTTCATAAGGCGCAAACAATTCATGAGAATCACATGAATTATCGTAATAGGCCCGAATCGTCCGAGCCGCCACGGTCTTGCCAAATCTCCGCGCGCGGCTCACGCACACATATCGTGCAGCTGTATCAATCCATTCGTTGAGATAGCCAATGATCCCCGTCTTATCGACATAAACTTTCTCATTCGCAATTCTACGAAAGCCACTGTTGCCCGGATTGAGAAACCTGCCCATCACGCCCTCCTTTACTCGCCATCACAAGCAGGCTAGCCCGCTTGCTTTCCCCCACCATAACTCGCCTTGCTACAAATAGCGAGTGCTATTTGGAGAGGCATGGGCTATCGGTAACTATTCAGCCAGTGCAAGTCGCGTAATCACTGATAATTCCGTATTGCAGCATTCGTTCATCAAGCTACGCAAGATTCTCCGTATAAAGCCATGACTTCGATCATTTTCACTACAGCCTACTGCCTATTGCCTGCTCGCAAGTACCTGAATTCTTCAGCCAAAACATATGGGCTGAATAGTTACGACTATCGGCGGTAAATCGCTTGCCGATACGCCTTTATTGCGTCTACATCTCGCTACGATTTCCCAGCCAATACGGCCTTCAATTCCTCCATAAATAGCCCAGACACCGGTGAAAACTGCTGATGTTTCTTCCAAATAATATACATTTTTGTCTCAAGTCTGGGCTCCAGCGGTCTAAAACACAATTCGCTCCCCGCACCGGTATCGGCTAGTTTATCAAAAATCAACATATATCCCAGGCCTTCTTTGACAAACACACTGCCATTATAAAACAGATTCAATGTGGTAAATATATTCAGCTTTTCAACTTTATCCCCGCACCAACATGGAAAATCTGTATAGATTGCTTGTATTGAGCAAATCAGCGGCAAACCGATTAAATCTTCGTAACGAATAGATTTCTTTTTGGCAAGCTTGCAGTCTGTGCGCATCACAAGCCCCCATACATCGGGGACAGGTATTTCGATATAATTGTATTTCGACAAATCCGGCGACTCGCAAATCAACCCAAAATCCAGCTGTCCGCGGTTCAATCGCTCCGCAACCTGTTCGGTATTGCCGCTCGTTAAGTGATACCGAACCCCTGGATATTTCGATTGAAAAGACTTCACGGCCTGAGCGATATATCGAATATGGCACGATTCCGCACAACCAATATAGATATCTCCGCCCGTAATATCATCCAACGATTTGAATTCCGACACTGTCTTATCGACCATCGCCACGATGTCTTCTGCGCGTTGGAGCAACAGCATCCCTTCTTCAGTCAGGTTCATGCTCGCACTGCCACGACGAAACAGCTTCTTGTCGAGTTCTTCCTCGAGCTCTTTCATCTGCTTCGATAAGGCTGGCTGCGAGATATGCAACCGCTCTGCGGCCCGCGTCATATTGCCTTCGCGTGCGATTACAATAAAATTTCTTAAAATCCGAACTTCCATAGCAGCCACCTCCACCGCCATGTTATTCTATAACAGAATAACATGATATAAAATATAAATATTGGATATTTCATACAAAAACACCATCATGCGCCGTACATGTTTTGGCATTCCTTTTCCCAGACCTCCATCAGAGAGGGATCAGAAAAGGATACCCGGATAATATGGCCAATAAATGAATACAGCCACGGAAACAACTCACGGCCATCGTACACATCAGCTGAAAACCGCGCCGAATACGGGCTTATGCGCTCCACCGTCCCACAGCGTTTCTCAGCATCGAGACGCGCCAGTACCTGCGCATTCGGATGCGGTGCCATGATATCCATCTCGACATAGACTGTTTGATGCGCATGCCGTGCCGAGACGCCCCACAGATGCCGGGATTCAGCAGCAAACCGCGCTCGATATTGTGCATCCTGCTTTTTCGAAGCGTTCAGAGGGTTCACTGGCTTCACTTCCTCAACGCGATCGATCCGTATGGCGGCAAAGTCGCCAGATTCGAGGTAATATCCCATCAGATAGCGACACCCCGTGCGAGCGCTCGCATAGATTTTAACCGGGATAACATCGGCGGTAAGCCAGCATTTGGATGTTGTCTGTGGCGGCTGTACGATATGGCTATTATGATCAATCAATCGATAATTCGCGGGAATTTGATTTTGTACATCATGCCTGCGCACCCAATGATAGAGTTTGACGCTCACCGGCGTCTGATTGTGAATGCATGTCAATAGCGTCTCCAGTATCTCCGCATCCATGACATGATACAAAAAACGATGCCGGAATCGCAGCGGTGACGGCCGCGATACCTTGAACTTGGTGCGCTCCCTTTCGATAATAAAATACCCCGCAACGCCAAGCGGATCGACTTCTGCAAAATAACGGAATAAATCGATATAAGGGCTCAGCTCAAAATCTGGCTTTACGAGGCGATATTCAAACCAATTCTTAACTATTTTACGTTCAATGATGCCGAGTCTCTCATATTCCTTCAGCACATCCCAAAGACGTTTGTCATCAACAGGAATTGCATTCTGTAGTTCTGACACGGTTTTATAATTTCCATCTTCCAGCGCAAAAAGAAGCCCAAAGTGTGCCGTCAGTTCCGACCCCACAATCTTTTTCGATTGCAGAAATGCGGCCACTGGGTTCTCATCCAGATCACGGCTATCCATGGTCAAAAACTGTCTCATCTCGCTTTTGTATCCACGTTTGCATAAATATGATTTAAGCCACTGCTCCATCAACATGCGGAACTGGCGATAGGCGCTCTGGTTTTCTTTCATGACTATCCCGTAGGAAAGCCCGAGCATGCAGAATTCGCGCAAAAACTGCCTGCATCGATTGAGCTTTTCGAACTTGAACTCAATATTATACGCCATGATGATTTCTCCATTTGGGAAGCGAAGTCATCGAAACAGCCCCCGCAAACATATTATCCGACGATTCCAGATCAGATACATTCCAATCATCCAGAATTTGCCGATAAGAAATTGCGCCACAGAACATACCAATCATGGATTGAACATGCGATACATCCCACTTCTCCAGCGGCTGATTGAACGATTCCGCCATTTTGAACATATCCGACATATCCCTGACGTTTGATACATTCCACGTCTCAACGGAATGATTAAATGATGAGGCAAATGCAAACATTCCCGCCATATTCTGCACATTCGATACATCCCAGTCATCCAGCGGCTGGTCAAAACCTGCCGCTCTTTCAAACATACAGGCCATATTCTTCACATGGGAAACATCCCAGTGTGACACCGCATCATTGAATTTAATACAATTATAAAACATCCTCTCCATATCATCGACGCGGGACAAATCCGGGTAGTGTCCATAAAAGTTCGCAAAAACCAGAAATCCAGTCTCGGCGAACATCACCTAACATAATTTTGGAGAGAACTTGCATCAATGTATGCCCTCCCCGTGTTTTGCCAATTGTCAGTATACTCGATAATGTAGG
>JAFUEE010000145.1 GCA_017464085.1 Pseudomonadota bacterium | reverse complement strand
TTGTCAATGTGTGAAAAACTGTGTTATACTGCGCCATGGTTCGGAACTCCTTGCAAAAGGTGGTTTTGCTGAATTTCCTTTTAGCAAGAAATCGGTTCCGAACCAACTATAACGCCACATTTTTGTGGGACAGCAGTGGCTACGATGGAACAGGGCTCTGTACATGGATTTCTGTTTATGTCAAGGAGATGCTTGAACCAGACTTTGAGAAAGGCAAGTGGTAAGTCTTGTCAATGAGCGGTGGGGGATACCCCACTGCTCATTGACAATAGGGAGATGCGTTTTTGAACGCCAGCTCCGGCAAAACCTCTCACGATTCCGACGGTCCGCACGCTCAGTTCGATGATGCGCAAAACCAGATTGAGAATATACCTCTGATAATCGTGTTCGCGTGCCCAGGCGTTCGGGGCGTTCACAATGATATTCGCTTTATCGGTGCTGACCTGATACTGATCGATAAACCAGCCCAATGCACTGCGGACGCTATTTTCCGTCCTGTCACAGAGGATAAAGCCTTTTTCGTTTGCTCTTCTGAGCCTGCTCAATCCCATGAAGGCTCTTCAACCCAAGTATCTGAGCCATGAGCATCACTATGAGCTGGATGTACCGGCTCGTCTTGTGCCGTCTGTCACCCTGTCCGTATTTTCGGTCTAAACGGTCAATTTCATGTCTCAGAAGAATTTTTATCAATGTGTGAAAAACTGTGTTATACATGTGCCATGGTTCGGGACTCCTTGCAAAAGGCGGTTGTCGTGAATTTCCTTTTAGCAAGAAATCGGCTCCGAACCAACTATAAAGCCACATTTTTGTGGGACGGGAGTGCATCAAAGGAGAAAAAATGAAACTGTTCATGTTACAATGCATATTTTCTATCTGTGTCCTATCGCTGATGCTCAGTACCGCGACTGGCTGCAATTTTTCCAAATCCACCGCTGGGAATGGCGAATCCGATTCATCCACAATCGGTAGCCTCGTTCCGTCACTTTTGGGTGAGGCCGAGGCCAAACCCGCCAAAAAGAAAGCAGACCTATACAAGCTCGTCGATCCACAGACGATGGAGCAGGTCCTGCAGTACAAGCCGCCCGCAGGCTGGATGACGGGCGGCAAATCCGTATGGAATCCACAAAATCCAACGGCTCCCCATTTCTTCTACTTTTATGCAGTTTCGCCCGATGCCGCCATGAAGTTTCTCATGTCATCCAATATACAATTCGGAGGTCAGGGCAAAATCGACCAAAATCCCATGCTCAACCCAAACACCCTGGGGGAAAAGTTGTTTCTTCCGGGTGCCAGTCATGATTACAATCTGAGCAATGTACAAATTGTCGAGGCTTTGTATGAACAGGCTCCCGACGCCGCCCAAAGACAGCAAAATCATATACAGCAGGGTGCAGCCATGGGCATGCGGTTTAGCGACATTCGATGCGTGAACTACAAACTCAAGGTCAAAGGTACGCGTGATGGCAAGGATTATTACGTCATTTACCTCGCTCCACTGGACATCGTCGAAATGCAGTCCGGCATGGGCTTCATTCATACCGCCGAAATGAACTCCGGCGTCTCGTTCGGAGGCCCTGTCGGCACCGAAGCAAAACTCGAAAAAATCACCGAAACCGCCCTCAAAACACTCGAATTCAATCAGAATTTCCTCAAACTGCGCCAGGAAACCGCGCAAATCCTGACCCAGCAGTCTATCGCAGCCGCCAATCAAAAATGGGAAGTTATTCGACAGCGCCACCTGCAGAATATGCGCGACAGCGATCAGCGCCTCAATGATTTCCTCGAAAAATCGGACCGCGACCACAAACGCATCCTGGGCGGAAGCGGTTCCGGCAGCTCAGGTTCCGGTTCGATGCTCGACAAATGGGATGAATATATCAAAGACGTCGATCGCGTCGATAATCCCAACGGCGGCGAAACGTATATCGACAATCGCTATGATCACGCATGGATCAATTCCGATAACGAAATTATGTATATGGACAGCGGCAGCTTCAACCCCAACGAAAACGCGGCATTCAATAACCGCGAATGGAAACGGGTAAGATAGATAATAGTATTTATATATTATTGTATGGGGCGCGGCTATCGGCCGTTGGCCGATACGCCTGCGCCTTTCGCCTATGCGCCTTCGGCGCATACGGCTTCCCGCGCGTGCCTATGTGCTCGACCTGTGGTCTGCGCGCATACGGCCCGCGCCCCGTCATGCCGTTGGCACCATGGATATCAGCAACGGCATCCGCACGCTCAATTAAAACGCTTACTCTGGCAAACCTCTCACAATTCCGACGGTGCGTACACTCAATTCGATGATGCGCAAAACCAAATCGAATATATACTTCGGATAATCGTGTTCGCGTGCCCAGTCGTTCGGGTCGTTCACGATGCCACTCGCTTTATCGGTGCTGACCTGATATTGATCGACCAGCCACCCCAATGCACTGCGGCCGTTGACGATGTATTTGATTTATGGAAAAGATATTTTTGTTAAAGATTCTATTCTGGATTTATTCCAAAATGCATTTTCCCAATACCAGTATTCTGTTTTTCGTTTCTTAAAAATGCGATAAGGTTCCAAGGTGTTATCATAGATATGCATGACATCCGCAATATCAATCATTTGTGGAATAAGGGATAATGCTTTAATGAATCTGCTTCTAATCTTATCATCAGGAACACTGTGTCCTCCGTTGGCAACACGCGCATGTACGCGAGAGACATTTATCTCACAATCAGTCGTTAAAATATAAATACAGCGAACAAAATATCCTTGTTCTTTAGCAGTTTTTAACAAATCAATATTACGCGTGGTGGAAAGTACAGTCTCAAATGTGAAGTCTGCTCGCTTGGAAACCAATTTTTCACGTTTTGAGGTGGCAATTTGTGCGGCTTCAAGATCAGAACAGCCCAATGAAGCTCTGATGTCGTCCGCATTGACATAAACACCTACGAGTTTTGCCAATCGTGTCACGCTGCTTTTGCCACTCCCGTTGGGACCGGCAAACACCATGATCTCAGGTTTTTTCGTGGTATTCGCGATGACCATCGGGATACTCCAGGTAGGGCTTACGCATTGTCACGTCATAGCCGGCGATAGGAACGCCCTTAATACGCTTGATTTCGTTTTCTATCCTGATAGCCTCACGGAACCGATAGAGCAACTCGTCGTCAGAAAGACCGCCCATGCGATCATCAAAGTCATTTATGTTCTGAGCACTATCCATCTGGCATCCCACATTCACGCCATGCGCTCCATACGCATGACTATTGGCTATTATAGCGGTGCTTGGCGGTGAGCGCAAGCTCAGGTGGGCATGTGCTGCGCTAAGACCGTGGGTGACGCGCTAAGCGCTAAACCCCACGGTTAAGGTTAAGCCCCCTACGCGTTCAGTTAAATCGTCAGCGCTGGCAACCCTCTCACGATCTCGATGGTGCGTACACTCAATTCGATGATGCGCAAAACCAAATCGAATATATACTTCGGATAATCGTGTTCGCGTGCCCAGTCGTTCGGGGCGTTCACGATGATATTCGCTTTATCGGTGCTGACCTGATACTGATCGACCAGCCACCCCAATGCACTGCGGCCGTTGACGATGTATTTGATTTACAAAATATTTTCTACAAATTGTCTTGGAGATAAGACGTGTATAGCATTGTTATTGGTATCCTTATAATCTTTGGTGTTGATTGTAATTAAGACATCGCATTTGTGTTCTAATGCACATCGATACTGGTAGCTGTCTTCCAAATCCGTGAAATGCTCATCATTGATTGCGGATACAATCGACTCATGTTTAAGGTCTATAACGTGTATTAAATGCATGATATTATTGAGAATCTTTCTGCTTTCGATAATTTGTTCCGGACGATATATACGATTTCTTTTTAATGCAGATAGAATTAAATAGGTTAAGGTGTACACACTTCCAGTGGATATATATGCTTCATGCTTTCCGTCTTCTATATCGTCAAAAATGTGCTTAACATAAAGATATTCACTTCTTGCTTCGAGATACTCAAGGATGACATTGGTATCAAGAAATAGTTTCATGAATGATATTTCTCCTTGAGATAATCGTCGATGAGTTCCTGCTGATCCGTTTTTTGCCTAAGAATACCGCACAACTCTTCATGCACATATTGTTTTTTGCGATAGTTGTCGCTTTGAATCAAATGACGGGCATATTGAAGCAATTGAGACTGCAATGACTCGATTGCGCAATCATCAGGTAAATCCAAAGAGATGCTCACTGTTTGTGCTGCCATCGTCGCCTCCTGGTCACGCCATGCGCTCCATACGCATGACTATTGGCTATTATAGCGGTGCTTGGCGGTGAGCGCAAGCTAAGGTGGGCATGTGCTGCGCTAAGACCGTGGGTGACGCGCTGCGCGCCAGTCCCACAGTTCAGGTCACGCGCCCCAACGGGGCGCAGACAGCTAAATTGCCAGCTTTGGCAAGCCCCTCACGATTTCGACGGTGCGCATGCTCAGTTCGATGATGCGCAAAACCAAATCGAGAATATACCTCGGATAATAGTGCTCGCGTGCCCAGTCGTTCGGATCGTTCACAATGCCACTCGCTTTATCGGTGCTGACCTGATACTGATCGACGAGCCACCCCAATGCACTGCGGCCGTTGACGATGTATTCGTCGACTTCGAGGGGGATGTTTTCGATGCGGATGTCGGAATTATAATATAAAATTCGTTTGTCTTTATCGAATTTCATCTTTTTGACGATGTAATTCTGGCCCTGGGCCCCGCCCCCTAAATCCCCCTCCCCGTTGGGGCGGGGGACTTGGATTCCATTGATATATACTTTTACTGCAGTATTTATGGGCCCCGTTTCGTAGTTTACGTGCAATGCGCCCAATTCGCGCCCGGCGCGGCTGAATGCCCAGAAATCTTCTGCTTTTTCGACCAGCGGAATGCGCGGCAGCGATTTCTTGAGATCGTTGGCAAATGTTTCGCGGTATTTGGGCGAGTGCAGGATGCCATAGACGTAGTAGAAGATATCTTCTTTGGCGACCTCTCCCCCCCGGCCCCCTCTCCATGAATGGCGAGGGGGAGCGATGTGTTTTCGTCCCTTCTCTCGCCATTTATGGAGAGAGAGGGGGAGATGTCAGGCGTAGCCTGACAGAGGGGGTAAGAGAGGTCAAATAAATGCCCTCTCCCCCCGGCCCCCTCTCCATGAATGGCGAGGGGGAGCGATGTGTTTTCTCCCCTTCTCTCGCCATTTATGGAGAGAGAGGGGGAGATGTCAGGCGTAGCCTGACAGAGGGGGTAAGAGAGGTCAGTATCCAACCACTCCAGCAAACGATAGCGTTCGTTGGCGCCCATAGAGCCATCGACGTGTTCGCATTCGACGTGAACAATATGATCACTGGGATGGGCGGCGACGACGGCGTCGCTGATGGATTCGAAGATATGGGCGACGTTTTTGGATGATCCGGTCAGTTCTTCGTCGCCGATGACGTTGGCAAAGAGCAATGCGCGGCGGCAGGTTTGGGGATCGTCCTGCCAGGTCTTGCCTTCGTCGCCAGTGATTTGCTTGGATAGCGCGAGCGTCGTGCCGTAAAGTTTTGTCGCAATATCGGTGTCGATCTCGGTGGCATTGGGATCGTCGATGCGATCGTGAATCGATTCGGGCAAATCTTTTGGGGATGCGGTGAGAACGATGACTTTATAATCCGTGAGCAGGCCTTTCTGGACGGCATCGTTGAATGAAATTCGGTGGATTTCGGGGCCGAAGACGGTCTCGTCATCCATGCTGGCGATGAGGACATCGCTGTTTTTGGCTTTTGCATTGGATTTGGCGGATTCGCTGTAAATGCGCGGGGTTGCGGTCATATAGAGCCGCTTTTTGATGTGGATTTTGTTTTCGTCGTGAACGTGTACAAATGACGGCGTGCTTTCGGCTTTGGCGCATGCCTGCGTCGTGCGGTGCGCTTCATCGCAAAAACAGATTTCGAAGGTGCCGAAACGGTTTTGGGTTTGTTCGAGGACGCGTTTTTGCGCTTCTTCGACGACTTCGATGCTCTGATAGGTCGAGAACACGACGCACATCCGGTCTTCCTTGAAGTCGCGCGGCGCCTGATAATAGGCCATGAGCTGCTGTGCAACGCGTTCGGGATTCGTCGAGGCCGACAGCGGTACATCGCATAGATTGTCGAAAGTTTGGTCAAACAGATTGTCTTTAGTGGATTTGCGGCGCTTTTCGGTGGCATGGGGATCGGAACAGACGCCGATGGCATATAACGAGGCGTGGTAGACCTCTCCCCCCAACCCCCTCTCCATGAATGGCGAGGGGGTGTTCTCGTTTTCTCCCCTTCTCTCGCCATTTATGGAGAGAGAAGGGGAGATGTCGCCAACGGCGACAGAGGGGGTAAGAGAGGTCGTATCTGCCGCCCAAGCGTTATAAGCCTGTCCCAATAATGCGATCGACGGCACGAGATATAACACGAGTTTGGTCGTATCCGGCTGGGCGCAGATCGCTTCGGCGATTCGCAGCGAGGTCAGCGTTTTTCCTGTGCCGCAGGCCATGATGAGCTGGCCGCGATTGTTTTCTTTAAAGTGCGCGAGCGTTTTTTCAATCGCTTCGATTTGATGTGGGCGCGGCGTCTTGGGGGGCTCCACCGTCTGACGGCCTTCAAGAAGGGGACGGTAATCCGTTCGCTGCGCATCAAAATAGTTGCCATTGAGTCGCGTAAAATTCGATCGTCCGCGTATCGACTCTTCAGCATTAGCGTTCCATTTACATCCAGTATCTATCCAAATAAATCGTGAAAAATGACCTCTCCCCCCGTCCCCCTCTCCATGAATGGCAAGGGGGAGTTTGGTATTTTCTCCCCTTCTCTCGCCATTTATGGAGAGAGAGGGGGAGATGTCAGGCATAGCCTGACAGAGGGGGTAAGAGAGGTCAAATAATCGTTGACCGTTACTCAGAAAAGAATCTACAGCTTTCTTATCAATCGTAGAATTTTTATCGTAGCATTTGCACTGGATGGCCCAGAATTCGTTTTCGCCGGTGATTTCGGGTTTCATTTCGGCGACGAGGTCGATGCCGAGGTCTTTGCCGCCAAGGGATTCGCGGCCGGGAAAATCCTGCCATAGCCAGATATTCTGCGTGCGACGGCCAAATTGGGGATCGGTGAGCCAGCATCGACGGATGAATTCTTCGAACAATGCGCCTTTCTGGCGCTCGGTGGATGCGGAGGAACGGATATGATCGACGACTTGTGCGAAATTCATGGGAGGTCCTTGTTTTTATATTATTTGTGAATGGCTTCGAGTGGAAGTGCGACTTCGATGATTTTGGGGTGAGGCATGGGGTGTAGGGCAGTCGAGTTCATTATTTTCCCTCAAACCATGAAGCAATCATTTCGTTATCTTCGTCAATATCGTCAGGACAAACGAATTTACCTTTGGCAATACCGGGTTTCCTTGCAACAGCTTTGTGTTGTGGCTCGCTTTCCTGGTCATTGATACTTTTTAAGAACTCCACAAGAAGCAAAAGTGTGTCTTCTGTCAATTGGTCAATCTGTTTGTATGCATCTTTTCTGAGTGCGGCGATTGCAGAACTATCCATGGTACATATCTCCTTGAAAATATATTGAACTCATTTGGTGATGAGGGGTAAACCAATGATGGCATCGATGGCATCTCACAGACTCTTTCTCGTAAAACGAGCGTTCAAGCGGGTCATCGACCTTCAAAAGTTCGACGTAATGGCTCCATGTCAAAAGTTCAGACAGTGTCTGAACTTTTGGGTAAGTCAGATATAGCTTGCGCATATAATGGATATTACCCCGACTGAATCCCTTGCCATAGCGCTCTGTCAGGTCGCGGGAAAGCCTGTTGAGAACATCCGTTCCGTATTCTGCACGTTCATTTCCCTTTTGTTCGTATTCGACGATTTGTCTGCCGATTTCCCAGTAGGTCTGCACCATGGCGGCGTTGACTGCGGCGGCGGCGCGGGAACGCCCCTGGGTCAGGGCATTGCCGACGTTCTGAAGCAGGGCGCTGTAAGCATCTGTTTTGGGGGCGATTGCTGAATTATCCATGGTTATATATTTCCTTGGTCTTCAAAAGTGTGACGACATGGCTGTCAACTACCACGCTGGCTTGCCGGTTTCGATCATGCTGTCGATATCGGCAAAGGCGTTTTCGATGGCTTCCTGATGATACATAAAGTAATTGTCCATGATATAGGGCACGAGATTGTGCGCATCCCAGAGGCGCATCACGTCTCCGGATGACATGTCTTTGTGTTCAGCATAACATTCAAGCAGATAGCTGAAAAACTTAAGTTCATCAGACATATTAGTCCTCCCTGATATAGACTGAATTTCGGGGATCGCCTGTAATTTTTTCGGCTTCCCACATGTCAAATAATGCAACTGGTCCAAATTCCCACAATTCACAGTCTTTATCTTCAAGCATTTTATGTGTTTCCGAGGTAACAAATTGACGAAAAGCTTCCAAATAATCATATTGATATTTATCAACAATCATCTGGGTTACATGTTGATCGTAGTAATCCAGCAAATCTGGAATCATTGATTTATGATTATGATGGTTCATTGTATTGCCTCCATAAATTGCAGACAGCTTAAAGCAGCTTCCGTTTTAAAACAGTACTGATCCTTTAGTTTTTGGGGTAAGAGCATTTCAATGGCCATGTATGCTTTAATTCGTCCATCCAAATACAAACCTAGCGTAGTCATAGTCTGATCATCAGCAACAGGTCCGAAAACGACATCCCATTCATCCGCAATATATTTTTGATGTCTATTATTAAATACATACTCTAGCCAATCCTCATCCATTTGAAAGGAACGAATTTTTAAATAGTCCCATTTGACGCTATCGACGTCAAATGCAGATACGACAGGTATTCCGTCTTTACGGCGTTTGGTGACTCGATTAGCCCAGCGAGTTGCCTGCTCCAAATCGCTTGTCAAATAAAAGCCACTACCGAAATCGGTGGGTCTCTGCTGATTGAATAGCCGTGGCTGTCTTACCTCAATATTGCTTCCGTGATATAGGATCATTTGCGTAGGCTCCCAATTGAGTTATGCGAAAACAAAATGATGCGGCTGGCGTGCCCACCAGAGGGGAAACGTCGATGGATGCCCGTGGCGAATGGATTATTCGCGCTTTGCAGCGGCGTCTCACAGACTCTTTCTCGTAAAACGAGCGTTCAAGCGGGTCATCGACCTTCAAAAGCTCGACGTAATGGCTCCATGTCAAAAGTTCAGACAGTGTCTGAACTTTTGGGTAAGTCAGATATAGCTTGCGCATATAATGGATATTACCCCGACTGAATCC
>JAFUEE010000144.1 GCA_017464085.1 Pseudomonadota bacterium | reverse complement strand
GGCCTACATTATCGAGTATACTGACAATTGGCAAAACACGGGGAGGGCATACATTGATGCAAGTTCTCTCCAAAATTATGTTAGGTGATGTTCGCCGAGACTGGATTTCTGGTTTTTGCGAACTTTTATGGACACTACCTCTTGATATCCAGAAAACTGGCATGATCGATAATGAAGTGCTCATGCCGCTCACACCTGATGAAAATGCTCAGCTAGATCGTTATATTAAATTTTCGCTTAAACCTTACCCGTGTCTTGCCTTTAAACCACATACCACTAAAAAATATTTATCCTATATCCCCGGCGTCCTTCTCTGTCTCATCATCAACAGCGCTATTCTCACACTCATCACACGATCATCCGAACTCCCCTTCACTTGGACGGTCATATCTATTATCGTATATGCACTATCCACTCTCAGCTATCTGAAGTACTTTAAATATATTTTTACATCATTCTATAAACGCATCAGCGATCCAGAATACATCCAAGCCTATCAGCTCTATCTCAGGCACTTTTTGTACGAATACCAAAGCCCCGAATTCACAGCCAATCCCGACGATCCGCAAACACAGCCGACAGAGCAGACTACCGCTCCCCACCCCTGAGCCCCCCGTCTTTCGATACACCTCAACCAAATAAAAAAGCGAGCCCAAACGGGCTCGCTTTTGCACTAATCCTTACCTTTATGGAACAGCGATGCAATCGCCAAGATCACCATCGCACCGATGACAGCCGTGCCAATCTGACCGAGCATTCCGCCCCACGTGATGTTGAGCAAACTCAAAAGCCAGCCGCCAACCACGCCGCCGATGATGCCCAGCACCGAGTTGACGATAAACCCAAAACCGCCTCCGCGCATGATCTTGCCCGCCACAAAACCGGCAAGACATCCGATCGCGATGAATATGATTGTATTTATCATAATAATCTCCAATGACAATGCGTTCTATTTCGCCACATCGCGCTTTGGCCACAATGCGACATCGCTGAAAATATCAAAATCCCCCTACCATGTCACGACATTTAGCACCCAAGCCTCCCCCACAATCAAACCTTCCCCAAAACGAGTCGCACGCCAAAAAGTCCCCCCTCCTCTCCCACAAACAAAACTCCCCACAAAAAAGCGCGCTCGCTATTCACATGCCTTTCTTTCGGAAGGGGGTGTGGGGGAAACCCTTTCTTTGGGCACCAAAGAAAGGGTTCCCCCCACAAACTCACTGCCTCAAAATCGCCAAAGCACTTGCGGGAATCATCGCCTCAAGTCGCGGATCATCCTTATTTTCAGCCATAATCGCACGTATCTCGGTGCTCGAAATCCCGGGCAGTATCGGCATCGGCACCGTCCCGGTGTTGTCGTAACCCTCGCGCGGGAACACGATAAAATCTGCCATCCGACAGAGCGCGTCATACTCGCGCCATTGCGGCAATGTCGGCACAATATCGGCCCCCACGGCCACAGAGACGCGCGCATCGGGATGATCTGAGACAATCGCGCGCACGACATCGACGGTATAGCTCGTCGAGCGATGCAGATCGCGTTCAATCGTCGAAATCACCACATTGCGATAAGGCGCGAACATCGCCTCAAGCATGCGCAGCCGAAGCGCATAATCCATCAGCGGCTTGCCAAAGGCGTGCACATAGGTCGGCGCGACCCAGATTTCCGCATCGGGAAAACAGCCGCCAAGCGCAGCCACAAACAGAAGATGCGAGAAATGCGGCGGATTGAACGAACCGCCATATAAAATGATGTGTTTCTTGGACATGAGGCCTCCAGATGATTTCCGACGGCGTATTGCGGCAGCAATAGACGGCGGCCGGCGGCGCACTGCATCAGCAGAAGCCGCCCAGATGATTTCCGACGGCGTATTGCGGCAGCAATAGACGGCGGCCGGCGGCGCACTGCATCAGCAGAAGCCGCCCTAAAAAACAAATTTTCAACCATTTGACATCACAAAACAAGTGATTAAATAAAAATCCCAGCGCCAATCTTGGCACTTATAATTCAATGGGGTGTGATATGAAATATATAATAAATGTAATGTTGATGCTCCTGATAGCGATTTCAGCCATAGCCATGCCCCTTGAAGCATCCGCCCAGGGCACACAGACAGAATCGCTGAGTCTCCACATCAATGATGCGCAAGTCGAAGACTGGCTAGGACGCGAAAGCCGCCTCCAGCATCCGGTCATGGACGGCCTGGAAAAGCGCGATGCCTCGACGCTTCACTTCTATTTTTCGAGGGAATACGGCCAGAGAGCGGAAGCCGTCATTGCCACGGCACAAAAAGCGCGCGAGAAAAATCTGCGCTTTCTGCCGCCCGAAACGCTCGATGATGTCAATATCTACCTGATCGGAAATATCAATATGTACTTCGACGCTCTGGATTCACGCGGCCGCGCGCCAAACTGGGCCGCCGGCCTGACAATTCTCAGGGACGGCGTCATACTGATCCGCCTCGCGCCCAACGGCACCGCCAAAATCGAGCCCGAAATGACGCTCGCGCACGAGCTCAACCACGTCGCGCTGCGCAGATTCGCTCAGAACAACGAGTTCCCGCACTGGTTTTATGAAGGCCTGGCGATGACCGCCACCGACGACTGGAACATCAACCGCGCCGAATCGCTCGCGAAAGCCGCCATGGCCGGCCAGCTCCTCGACCTCAAGGGCATCGACGAAGCCTTCGGAAAAGTCGGCACCATCGTCGACCTCGCGTATGCCGAAAGCGCGCATTTCGTCTCCTGGCTGGCGAAAGAACACGGCGACGATGCGGTCAAAAAGCTCATCTCCGATGTCGCGACCGGCACCCCATTCGACAAAGCCTTCGCCGGCGCGTTCGGCCGCTCTCCGGACGCCGCGTTCGCCCTCTGGCATCAAAATATGTCGCGCGGCGAAAATCTACTCGCCTCCATCTTCTCTCACGACGGCCTGTTTTTCATGATCTCAGTCTTCGCGGCGTTCGGCCTGATGGCCGCGCTCTGGCGCAAATCGACGATACGCAAAGCCAGAATGAACGCGATGAACCAGGACATCTCAGAAAACGTCCTCCCGAGCAACCTCAGGTCTTTCGGCCCATTCCGAAGCTGATTTTCTGACAGGGGGCCAAGCCCCCTGCGGCGCTATTTTCTGCGAAAATACGCGCCTACCCCCGATGCGGGGGACGCCCCCGCAACGCCCCCTCAGCGCGCCAGATCAACGCTCTGGGGCTCATAAGCCAGGCTCACAAAGGCATGCCGCCCGGCCAGCGGCCGCTGAAGCACATCCTCCGAACGGCGGTCATCCAACAGATTTTTAACAGACATTGACAGCCGAAGTCCGCGATACAGCTTCATTTCCGCCGACACATCCAGCCTCAGCTTTGCCGGGATAAAGCTCGTCCCCAACAGGTTCCGTATCACTGGCGACTGATAAGACGCATCCAGACGCACGTCGAATATCTCATCGCGATAGGCCGCAGACGCGCGCGCCTGGTGCCTTGATACCCCCGGAAGCAGGCGTTCCCCGACACGCGCGTCCGCAAACGCATACGATGCAGACAGCTCAAACCGCCAAAGCTTCAGATCAGCCGAAGCCTCCACGCCTCGCGCAAATGACCGCGACAGATTTACCGCTTCAAACAGATAGGATGTGACCGGCACAAAGCGTATCAAATCCCAATACAGGTTATAAAACCCGGACACGGACAGGCGAAATGCCTCATGCGGCTGCCAGCGCGCGCCGAGCTCAGAAACCATCGACCGTTGCGGCTTGAGCGACGCATTTCCGCGCAAAAACTCAGACTCGAAATACAGCTCATCAAACGACGGGTATCGTCCAGTGTGCGACACTGACCCGAACAGCCTCACGCTCGGATGCGGCACATACTGAATGGCGATCACAGGCGAAACCTGAGGCGCTCTGCCGATTTTCCAGTCCATGCGCACCCCGGCAGACGGCAAAAGCGTATCCTGAAAAAAAGACATGTTCTCTGTCACCGAAAGCATCAGCTGATGATCTGTCACGTCATGCGACATCATCTGCCCAAAGCTCAATCGCTCCAGCGCCACATTCTGGCATTCATAGCCTGCCTGCACCACTGTCTGAGACCAGCTTTCGACAAAAAAATTCAAATCTACAAGCGCAGACGTCTGATTTTCCAAATAATGAGCATGCACCGGCCTGCTTCCGATCATCGCCGTCGGATTATCGTAGACATCCCCGAACGCCCGATGCGAAACAGACACACCAGCCATCATATCCGCGCGCCCGGCGTTGAGCGGCGCAAAATTTGCGCGCACTTGCGAAAGCGAAATCCAGAGCGCCTCCGAAGCATTCCGATACCGCCCAGGATATTCAGAAAGCCCGGCTTCTTCGCGATCAATCCGGCTAAACAGCGTAAATGCTTCCAGACGAGCCTCCGGCAGGTCGACATGCCCCATGACCTGACCGCCCAAGCGAGATGCCGCGTTGTGTTCGCGGATTCGATGCGTATCCTGCGCATCCAGATAGGCAAAACGCCCCGGCGCAAGATCCCCAAAGACCGCGCCATCTATCGAGAACTTCTCTGCCGCATACCGTCCACGCCCGAACAGGCTGAAATCACGCAGAGAACTGGCCGCAACCGAGGCACCAAAGGGTGCATCCGGCCTATCCGCATACAGGTCGATGAGCGCGCCATCTGCCCCAAAAGCAGCAAGCGCCCCGCTGCCAGAAATTCGCGCGCGAGAGACCAGAGCCTGCGGTATCAAAGCTAAATCCGCGCTCGCGTCCGACAGCGCATTGATCTGAACGCCCTGATAGCGCACAACAACATCCTGCGGCGCTGCCCCGCGATAGCCGACAGACGCACGCTGAAGCCTGTTTCCCTGCGATGATGCACGCATGGCAGGCACTGCCGAGAGCAAATCAAGCGTCTCCTGGCCAGCTTGTGCCGCCACAGGCATCTCTATAAACTGATGCGCACCAGGATTAAACATATCCGCATCGGGCTGATCTGCCGCTTCAGAGACAGAAACGGTCTCCAATATCAGCGCAGGATCCGCAGATGAATCTTGCGCGTATGATTTGCAGAGCGGCGACAAAAAAGCCGCGCTTAAAAGCGCGGCCATAACAATCCATTTCATATCGGCGATCGAACGCTGCCATCTCAGACTGCGTTCGCAGCAAATTATTCAGCGTCAGCTTTAGCGTCAGCTTTTTCTTCGGCCTTATCACCAGCTTCTTCAGCCGCATCGTCCGCTGCGCCTTCCGCATCTTCAGCATCCGCGCCTTCTTCGCCTTCAGCCGCATCTTCTGTTTCATAGGGCTTGAGGTTGGGTTCCTGAAGCTGGATATCGTCATAGCGCAACGAGAAGCGATACATACCGCTCACGCTGAAGATATGACCGGAGACATCAAAGCTGAGTTCGCCCGTCGAGCTCGGTGCTTCAAAGAGATAAACGTCCGTAATCGTCATGCCCGGTTTGATGGCGATTTTGCCGGTGACCTGTCCTTTGGCATGGACTGAATTTTCGAGCATAATGCGTTTCTGCGGGCTATTTGCGAACGCCATATTGATGCCAGCGATTTTTGCGTTGTGGCTGGGATTATAGCTGCGTTCTTCTTTGGACTTATTGGTGATCGAGACCGTCACAGCCATGACCGGTTCTTTGGTGTACGCATAGGCATACTTGAGCGGTGTAGCCGGCTTGGTATTGGGCTCAAGTTCGGCATACTTCTTCATGACTTCCGTCACTTTGACTTCCATGCCATCGATATTCATCGCAGTACCGAGCGTCGCAGGTTTGACATCTGCCGCCTTGGTAATATTGGGCACCATGAAGCGAAGCGTTCCCTGAACGCCGAACATCGATCCGGGGAGCAGAGCGACGAGCGGCTCTCCAGCAGTCTTTGGCGGCTCAAACAAGTACTCATCAATAATCTCACCCTTGGCAGGAATCTTGACGTTCGTTTCAATGTACTGACGCGCCGTGTGATAAGGATTCGTCGTATTGAACGCAATCGCCTTGACGTTGACGCGCGAGCCATCATCAAGGTTTGGCTTCGTGCAGAGCTGCACACGGTCTTTGGGATTATTTTCGAAATGGCGAGGCGAATAGGAGAGCTCCCCAGCACTTGTATTCTTAATTTTGACGCGAAGCACAGCCACTTCCGCGTGTTCTTTCGCAGGACGAGCAGCTTTACCATTCATATCAATGAAATCAGGTTTAGCCAGTTCAAAAGACACAAGCGATATCTCCAGGCCATTCGTAACCGTATCCGGCGCACCCACTGCGAGCGGATCTGAAGGCAACTCCCCTTTACATCCAGTGAATCCGAAAGCCATGGATGCGGCCATCAGGGCAACCATCAATTTCGCGTTAAATCTCATCATAATTCTCTCGTTTAGTTTGCAGTAAAAGCACCGATTTTTCACAGTGCATGTAAAGTCGCCTACTTCTACACCCACGAGCGCTTTATTGTCAAAATATCAGTTAAGAGATACGCGCGAAACGCGCAATGAAAAATCCATCGCAGCCATCGGCATGCGGGAGATACTTGACAAAATGCGATGCATCGCGCCCACAAAGACAGGATGCAGGCAGCATATCGGCGCGATAATTCGGATGTGCCTCAAGAAATGCCTCAACCTGCTGTTCGCACTCTTCAAGCGTGATCGAACATACAGCATAGACGAGGACACCCCCGACCTTCAGATGCCGACAGACATTGTCCAATATCTGCCTCTGAAGCACGACAAGCGACTGGATCGCCTCTGTCGTCCGTGTCAGCTTGACCTCTGGATGCCGTCTGAGCACGCCGAGCCCCGAACATGGCGCATCGACCAAAATCACATCAAACGGCGCGAGCGGCACGCTCCCGCCAACCGTCAAGTCGCGCGCCTTCGTAATCAGCTTCTGATCCGAAAAATATTTCTGGTGATAGTCTTTGAGGCGCTCCAGTTTATTCGCATAGAGATCCGTGCTCAGCACCGCATATTCTCGCTCGCTCTTGTCACATGCAATCTCATCAAGAATATGAATCGTCTTGCCGCCAAGCCCGGCACAGGCATCCCAAACATGGACAGATGTGCTGCGCTCCGTGCCCCATTCCGCCGGCTGGCCAAGTCCGCATACCGCGAGCTGCGCCGCTTCATCCTGCACGCACACATCCCCGCGCTCAATCGCATCATCAATCGCCTGATGCCGATTCAGAACCGCACACGCCAAATCTGGAAGCAATGCACTGCGCTCCACAGAAACCGCATCCCGAGACTCGAACGATGACATATCCGTGCGCGAACGATTCACCCGCAATACCATGCGCGGCACCGAAAGCATGCTCTGAGCAATCGTCTCCGCATCTTCCCCAAACTCGCGAAGAATAAGCCCCGCAAGATCTTCATTCAGGCTATACCGCACCGAAAAATCTATCAACGCATCCCCGACCGGCTTGTATGTCAAGCCTTCAGGCGAACTCTGACGCGCGACAGCCTTGCGCAACAACGCATTACAATATCCGCTCGCTGCCTGATTTCTCAGGCGCTTGACGATATCCACGCTCGTCGAAACAATCGAATATGCGGGCACACGATCCAAAAATACGAGCTGATACATCGCGCTTCTCAGCGTCATCTTGACGATGTTATCCGCGCGCTTGAGCATCTCCGGCTCGACTTCAGACCACAGCGCATCTATCAGGCGCATGTTTGACAACGTGCCATAAAATATGCGCGTCGCAAGCATCTTGTCGAGCTCGCTGAGCTCGCTACGGCGCATCGCCGTATCCCAGACAATATTCGAAAATCCGCCGTCTTCGATGCGTATCAACGTCTCCACGACAAGCTCGCGCGGATTGCGCGTCCCGTGATGCTGCGCCGGCTTCTGGGACGAACCACTCTTCTGCGCACGACCGCGCTGCTGCGGCCTGGCGGATCGCTCTGCGGATGGTTGCCGCTCTGATGGCGCTTCGCTGCGGGAATGCTGCGGCTTCTTCTTGTGCTCAAATTGTGGCGGACGCCTATTCTTGCGTGTCGGCGGCGCCATGCCGTTATCTACCGGCGCCCCCTTATCTTCTCGCTGTTTCTGGTTCTGTGCCATAAATCCGTTCCCGGAATGCTGTAAATAGATTATTCATTGACCATGATGACGTACAATCTCCGAGATTCATGTCATCCCAAAAATCGTGAATCTTATGGATGCATTCCCTCACTGGCAAGCGAAAACGCAAAAAAAATGGATCACGCTCATGTCGCACTTCATTAACAAACTCCAATTACAAGCAGAACTCAACCGATGTCTACAATGTAAGACTCAGCCCTGCATGAATGCATGCCCGGTCAGCTGTAATCCCAGGGAATTTATTGCCTTCGCGCGCGCAAACGCATGGAACGATGCCGTGCATACCATTACTCGCAACAACCCTATGGGCCTGACTTGCGGCCTCATCTGCCCAGACAAGTTCTGCATGGCCGCATGCACGCGCGCGCGCATCGACTTCCCCATCAATATCCCCAAAATTCAGGCTGCCATCCTGCACTCGCATAGACAAGCTTCTGACGCCCTGACTTGCGCCGAACCAAACGGACAAAAAATCGCCATCATCGGCGCTGGACCTGCCGGCATGGCCGCTGCTTCGAGACTCGTGCGCGCCGGCTTCCAAATCGACATCTTTGAAGCCAGAAAAGAAATCGGCGGCGCACTCAATATGATCCCGGACGAACGTCTCCCGCACGATATCATCGAAGAAGACTGGAAATTCATCATGATCCCAGATCGCATCCGCCTGCACCTCAATGCCAAAATCGATGATCCCAACGCGCTCTGCGACGCCTTTGACGCCATCATCGTCGCCACTGGAGAACCTAACTGCACGCCCCTTAATATACCAGGGGAAGAACTGAGCACCTCTTATATGGATTATCTCTATGACCCGCAAAAATTCAAAACCTCTGGCAATGTCGCCATCATCGGCGGCGGAAATGTCGCCGCAGATTGCGCCATGACCGCGATCTCGCTCGGCGCTGCCTCCGTAGAAATGTTCATCCGTCGAGGCCTCTCTGATATGAAAATCTCCCGGAAAGACTTCCTCGAGCTCCTCGAAAAACACATCCAGCTCAATGGCATGACAAGCCCCGTGCGCATCGAAAAAACTCAGGATCACTTGACACTATGGGTCCGAAAAAATCACTTCATCGATAACAAATGGTCCCCGCTCGAAGACACCACTCACCAGCTGCCTTACTTCGACCTCGTCATTCGCGCCATCGGCAGCCGCGCTGACCAAAAGAAAGATGACTCCCCACGCGTCATCTATGCCGGGGATTGCAAAACTGGCGGCTCCACCATCGTCGAAGCCATCTCCTCTGGCCTCTCTGCCGCCGGAACTCTCATTGCAACCCTGTTGCATTCATGATAGTTTCTTCCTTGCGCGAAATGGTCAAATTACCGCCCCCCCTAACAAACCAATCACCAACACAAACCAATCACCAACACAAACCAATCACCAACACAAACCAATCACCAACACAAACCAATCACCAACACAAACCAATCACCCCAATAAACCATCCCCCATCCAAAGCACTGCCTTTCTTTAGGAAGGGGGTGTGGGGGGAACCCTTTCTTTTGGCACAAAAGAAAGGGGTTCCCCCCACAAAAACACCCCCAAAATACAAAAAATGGCGAAAGCACAAGCTGAGCGCGACAAATTCTGGTCTTATGTGACGGTCTTCGGGACTCTATGGGGCAGTCTGGAACTGACACTTGGCACATTTCTGCACGTCCTGCATGTGCCGAAGACTGGGTTTATCATGTGCATGCTCAGCATTCTCCTGCTCATTGCACAGCGCAAAATTTACCCTGTGCGCGGCAGCTCGATATGCGCCGCCATCGTTGCCGCCTGCATCAAGTGTCTGTCGCCTGGCGGAATCATCGCAGGACCGGTGTTCGGCATACTCAGCGAAGCGCTTGTCGTCGAACTCGCGCTTCTCGTAAGCTCGACTGCATTGCCCGCAGCGATGATTGCAGGCGCGCTCACACTTACGTGGTCGCAGATCCAATCCGTCGTTAAGATCTGGATCTATTACGGTCAAGATTTCATCGATGGCCTAGCCAAGCTCATCAGCAAATTCTTTGAAATCGAATGGACATCCGCACTGGGCTGGGGCCTCCTAGGGCTTTTTTTCGGCATCACGAGCATTTGCGGCGCACTTGCAGGCCTGTTCGGCTCAAAGCTCGGCAGTTCTGTACTCCGCGAAATATCATCACTCGATTCCCGAAAAAACTCTCTAGAAACGCCTTCAAATGCATCTAAATCATCGCCATCCTCAGACGCGCAAGCGCCATCAGACACCGTTGAACAACCGCACTCAGCGCCCAAAGATGCAATCGATATCCTAACCGACCTCAAAGGTTCCTCCAAACGCCGCAAACCAGACGAAATCACGCTCAAAAGCCGCGCATTGCTTGCGCCCATCGCGCTTGCGACGCTCATCGTACAGCTCCCCGGGGAACTCGCATGGTCTGCCCTTGCATTCGTCATCTGGATTGCCGCGCTCTTCCTCAAAGCGCGACCGGTGCTCAAGGCAATCTGGTGGCCTAAATTCTGGGCACTCACGCTCACGATCAGCATACTTGGCGGTCTCATACTCGCTTGGGACATCTCAGGAAACTGGGCCTGGCTCACCGGACTCGAAGCCACTGCGCGCATGATGATTCGCGGCTGCTATGTCTTTTCACTCATCACATGGGCCACGCGCGCCATACGCCCCCAAGAAGTGCTCTCGTTCTGGAACAAGATACATCTCCCGGGGCTCGGCATCGCCATCACGCATGCTTATCAGATCCTGCCCAAATGGATCGACCTCATGAACGACATGCTCAAAAAACGCCCCAAGGGCAAACGCGCAACACTCAAATATATCCGGCAATGCTTTCTCTCATGCCTCATCCAGGCTTCGCTCGATTCACAAGACTTCACAACGCCTTCAAACAATGCCTACTGACCGTTGCTCACAGACTCAATACATCGTAACTACTCAGCCGGCCTCCAAATCATCGACAATGCCATCTTTGGAAAGCACATCTCATAATTTCTTCAGCACCAAAACCTCGCGAAAACTTACTATTGCCTACCATCTTCTGCCTACTGCCTGTCACGCAATGCCCCTCATGCTTCAGAATAGCATCCGGCTGAATAGTAACCATACATCTAAAAAAATAATCGCGTTCGATTGACATAGCGCAGAATATCAAGCAGGATACTATCGCTTTGCAAGCATCGGAATGGATGTCCTTGCCCCTGCACAACAATATATCCCAATCTGCCAAGCAGTTATGTCATACCATAGAGTTTTATCATATCAAAATGGCCGCACTTGCGGCCATTTTAGTCTCTACTCACGCCAAAGGAGGCCTTTATGACCAGACAAAAGAGACTGATGTATCTCGCAGGAATATTCGCGTTACTCGGCATGTACGGTTGTGCTGAAGAAAAGAGCGAATGCGATCCATCCACATTCCAACCGATCTGCCTGGATGATTCCACGCAATTCAGATGCGGCAAAAACGGCATGTTCTATTATCAGAAATGCACTGACGGCTGTGAAGCGACGACATACAGCATCTGTCATGGCGAAGATTTCTGTGATCAGAGCTGCCCGGCTGGCCAGTATTGTGACTACGACCGCTGCGTCTCTTACTCAAGGCCCTCCACCTCGAACTGCACCGTGGACGGCTGTCCGTCCGGCTACGCCTGCAATGCGCTCACAGGCATCTGCAATCCCACACAAATCTCTCCAGAAACAAGCTGCAACACGACCGGATGCCCGGCCGGACAGTCCTGCAATACGCTCTCAGGCACCTGCGAACCCACGCCCTCACAGTCGTGCACCGTGACCGGATGCCCATCCGGGCAGACATGTGACCCGGTTTCCGGAAAATGCAATGCTTCCGCAGAAGACTGCGTCACAAACGGCTGCCCATCTGGCCAGACATGCAACCCCACGTCTGGCAAATGCGAAAAACCGGTCATCGCATGCGATCCCGCGTGCAATGCCGATACACAGTACTGCGACACGTCCACGGGCGAATGCAAAGACCGTCCGATCATACCGCCCCATGACGATGAACCCGAAGAAATCATCTGCGGCACCCTGAGCATCAGCGATACGGCCAACACCTGCGAAAAAACAGGCTCCGGCTCAATCACCATCCTGCGCGCCGATGTCCTCGGGCTCGACAAAACCTATAAAGGCGGCATGGTCGCCATCAAAGACGGCCTGATCGACTACGTCGGCTGCGGCGACGACTACGACACCACGGGCGCCACCATCATCACATGCCCCGAAGCCGTCATCTCCCCGGGCTTCATCAACGGCCACGAACACCTCACCTATTCGAACTCAGTACCGGGCAAATGGGGTGACGAACGCTTCGACCACCGCTATGACTGGCGCAAAGGCGCAAACGGCCACACCAAAGTCCCCGGCGGACAGACCTCCGACAACGAAGTCGTCGAACTCCGCGCCATCATGGCCGGCACCACTTCGATCTTCGGCTCTGGAAGCCGCACCGGCCTCGCTCGCAATATCGACCAGCAGGCGCTCGACGGCGTCAAATCCGTCTACCAGACGTTCCCGCTCGGCGATTCCAGCAAAAATTACACTTCCGTCTCCACGTGCTCCGATTACACATACCACAAGTCCGTCACCAACTTTGACGACTCATGCCCATACGGACCGCACATCGCAGAAGGCATCAACCAGGGCGCGCTCAACGAACTCCTCTGCCTCAACGGACATGGCATCGACGGAAAAGGCACCGGCGCCGTCGATATCTTCAAGCCGAACACCGCCATCATTCACGGCATCGCTGCCACGCCCGATATCGTCGACCTCATGGCGCAGAACAACGTCAAGCTCATCTGGTCGCCGCGCACAAACGTCTCCCTCTATGGCGACACCGCGCAGGCACCCCTCTTCGATATGCTCGGCGTCGTCGTCGGACTCGGCACCGACTGGATCTATTCCGGGTCCGCAAACATGCTCCGCGAACTCTCATGCGTCGACTACCTCAATAAAAATCATTACAACAGCTATTTCAGCGACTATCAGATCTGGAAGATGCCGACCTACAACAATGCGGTCGCTTTCGCCCTCGAAAACTCCATCGGACAGATCAAAAAAGGCCTGCACGCAGACCTCATGATTGTCAAATCATATCCGACACGCACGAATCACCGCGCCGTCATCGATGCCGAAAACAAAGACATCACCCTCGTCATGATCGACGGCAAGTTCCTCTATGGCGATGCCAACATCATGGACAAAGGCGACACATTTGACGGATGCGGCGTTGCCAAAAAAGTCCACGTCAACGCTAACGGCGGCTCCTATGCGCTCGCTTCCATCGAAGCCGCTGCCAAATACCCTCTGGTCTTCTGCAAAGCCGAAGACCTCAACGACGAGCCGACCTGCGTCCCCAAACGCACTCGAAAAGCAGACACCGAAGACATCCACACCACCGCCTATGATGCCAACGTCTCCAACGCCGATGACCGAGACGGCGACGGCATCCCGGATGCCGAAGACAACTGCCCGGACATGTTCAACCCCGTGCGCCCGCAGTACACCGACCGAAAGCAGGCCGATTATGACGGCGACGGCCTCGGCGACATCTGCGACCCCTATCCGACCTGCGCCGCAAACGATGACACCTGCCCCAAGCATGTCAATCCCAACGACCGCGACAACGACGGCGTAGACAATCTCCAAGACAACTGCCCGGACGAACCAAACCCGGATCAGGCGGATGCGGACAATGACGGCATCGGCGATGCCTGCGACACCTGCGACGACCGTTATGACAAAGACGGCGACACCATCGCAGACAACTGCGATGCATGCCCCGATGACGGCAGCAACGAAGACGGCAAGGGATGTGCGCTCACGCTGACAACCATCCCTGAAATCCGCGCCGCCTACATCGGCGATTCGCTCCCTGACGGCCTCATCAAGACTCAGGGCGTCGTCACCGCCATCGCCAGCAAATTCGACGGTTCGACACTCACTGGCTTCTTCATCCAGGATCAGGCCGAACCCGCAGGCGTCTTCGTCTACAGCTCTGACGAAGCCAAAAAAGTCAAGACCGGCGACCTCGTCGAAGTACGCGGCAAACTCGATCCCTATTTCAGCCTCGTCGAAATCAAGCCCACCTCCGTCTCCGTGATCAGCAACGGCCACTCGATCGTCCCCAAGATCCTCACGGCAGAAGAGACGACCGCAAACACCACCGCCGATCTCGGCAAAAACGTCTATGACTCGGTTCTCGTCACTGTCCCCGCGCTCACGGTCGCAAGCTATGACGAAAGCATCAAGAACGGCGCTTCCTATGTCTGCTCGGATGCTTCCGGCAAGACCGCCTATATCGACGACTATGTCCTCGGCACAACCGCCCTCAACGCGCTCGTCGAAATCGGCGCCACATACGATGTGACCGGCATCCTCGTCTATGACTACCAGCGCTCCAAGATCGCGCCGCGCTCCGCTGACGACCTCTTCGCAGGCTTCGGCATCAAAGCCATACAGGCTCCGACTGCCGCCGAATGGGGCTCAGCCATCGATGTCGAGATCGTCATGAACAGCGAGGCCGACGAGAACGGAACCATCCAGATCAGCTACAAAAACGGGCCCGACGGCAACCCGGCCGCCTGCAATCTCGCAAAGGGCAGCAGCACCTGCACGCTCTCCGGCGTGACCATGCCCGCATCCGGCTCGCTCGTCATCTCCGCAACCTATGACGGACGCGAAGTCTCCGCGACCATCCTCGGCTATGACGGCTCGGTCGAGCTCGCGGTCGGCGAACTCGAGATCATTGCTGCCGAAAGCCTCGGCGCCTGCCCGGCAGCCACCCCCTGCGCCCTCCCCGCCGGCTCCAAGTTCCAGGTCCGCGCGGCACTCACACGCCCGGCAGACAAAGACACAAAACTCACGATTGTCGCCGATGACGCCTTCTTCAAAGACCCCAAAGCAGAAGCGACCGTCAGCGCTGGAAACACCGATGTCACCCTCGACATGGCCATCCGCGCCGATGCAGCGCCGGGCACCACTGCCGCAATCGGCGTCGAGCTCAGCGACATCTACGCCACGTCACAGACCTGCTCGATGAACGCGACCATACAGGCCACTGAATCCAAATCTGAAAAAATCACGGAAACATTCACTGGCATCACGACATCCAACAAAACCTCATATCTGGACGGCACTTACACCAACGAAACACACGGCATCACCTGGACATTCACAAAGGGCCGCATCGGCCTCGACACCTACGCGATCGATGGCGACGGCATCATGTTCTATCAGTCCGACAAAGGCGGCGGCACGCTCGAAACCACACTCGAAACCGGCATCGCCTCGATCTCACTGCAGGCGCGCAAAGCCTTCTCAAAGACCGCCAAACGCGAAATCAAAATCTCCGCAAACGGGGAACAGAAATGCGCGTTCGAGCTCGCGGAAGGCGACGATATCCAGACCATGCCCGATTGCCAGATCGGCATCAGCGGAAACGTCACGCTCCTCATCGAACAGACCGGCCCGCAGACCACCATCGACAACATCTCCTGGACGACGAACCCCTAGTTCTGTCCTCACAGTGCGCGCCGCTATCGGCTCAGAGCCGATACGCGGCGCCTGGTGCGCTATCCGGCCAACGCCGGATACGCGCACCAGCACCTCCGGGGGCGCCGCTTCGCGGCCAATGCACAAGCTCACGCGCCGGACGTATCGGCGCAATGCCGATAGGACGGCGCAATGCCGCGTATTTTCGCGCACGCGAAAATAGCGGCCAGGCAGTGCCACATTTTGCGCCATCGGCGCAAAAAAGGCCTGCATACAGAAAACGCCGTCACTTCCCAGCCGCCCCCGGATCGCACACGCCCCCATGGTATGAACACGTCCCCGGCCCCGTGCTCGACGAACATGTCCCGTCACAGCAATGCGTGCGGCAAGCCGGGGCTCCGAGCGACTTCACCGTGCGGTACGCAATCACGCCCAGCCCGATCAGCACCGCCACCGCGATCACGACGGCCATGTAAAAACGCTTCGAATACGGGCTCATGCGCGTCTCTTCGCGCCCGTTCGCGCGCACCGCAGCCGCCTGCGCATCAAGCTCATCCTCAAGCGCTTCATCGCGCTCGTCCCGCTCCGTCCTCTTGAGCTGCCTCTCGATATATGCCGCTTCCAGCTGCTTTTTCTTTTCCGGATCCATCATCGCGCACCTCGCTCGTCTTATCCTTACACACGATGCGACTATAATCCCGATACAGCCTGGCACAAAAATTTTGGGGGCGCGGCTATTTCACACGCCGCGCGGTCGGTGGCGCAGCCTATGCCTGCGGCATACGGCGCGCAAAAGCAAGAGACATTCCACAGACCATTGTCACCCTGCTGATGCCCTCACTCCGCTCAGAAACAGACCGACACAGACTCCCCCCTGCGCCCGGAAACTTATAGCTTTGTAAACGATTCGAGTCATGTTACAAAGCCATCATGTTTTGTCGGCCCTATGGGGATCAAACCAGCTATGGATTATCTGTTCACAATAATGGGGGTATTTTATGGATTTTCCTTGGAGTGAAGAAACATTTAACCAAAAGGTTCAAGATGCGATTACCTTCTATTGGACGACCAGACGAGAGCAGGCTCAACGTCAGATATCTCTAGGTCGTCTGGATTCTGGACACAGAAATGAGGTGACTGGCGGAAAACACCTTGATGCCTTAGGATTGCTGCTGATCAGTGTCATACGAGAAGCAGGCTTTACACAGCAAGAAATATGGTTTAACAGAGCATTGCCAGTCCCTGGATATTATCGAGCACAGAAAAAATGGGATATCTGCGTCATTCGAGACAATGTATTATTATGTGCGATTGAGCTCAAATCTCAGAGCGGAAGCTTTGGCAACAACTTTAAGGAAGCTCTGAATAATTCGAAACCTCCTGGGGATGCGGGCGTCTCGCCCGCACAAAACTTATGCGTCTGAAATACTATTGTCCAAAAAACGGCAATTGTTCAGACCTTCCTTAACAACCGCAGTGAGGAAGTCATCGGTTCTGCTCACGATTTTTGGCTTGCACACCGAGAACAAGCATTTCATTCATTAGTGCAACCATGGCTTGGATACTGTTTTTTATTAGAAGATTCAGAAAAGTCCTCAGAAGTTGTCAAATTAGCAGCTAGCCCACTTCCTCCCATGACAATCTTCAATCATACATCATACAAAGACAGGTATAAAATACTATGCGAACGGTTAGTACTTGAAAGAGACTACAACGCAGCCTCGCTCATTATTTCGAGAAAAAATGCATCCTATTATGAACCATCCAAGGAACTTTCAACTTATCATTTTGCATCATCACTATATAAGCATCTAAAGGCAAACCAATGAACACATCCAATAGAAGCGATATATTCACCAAAGACAATATTGCTGAATACATGATTTATGAAGCAATTCATGCACGATTGGGGGATATTGTAATTGCTCAATTAAACATCCTAGACCCATGCTGTGGAAAAGGCGCTTTCATTTTTCCAATTCTCAAACTTCTGACAAAAGATATACAATCAGGTCATTGCACTTGGGAGGATAAACGTTTAAATTCCTTTCTAACTGCAATTGACATCAATGAATCATATCTTAATGAATTAAAACCTAAAGTTTTATCTTATCTCATTACCCATTCATGTCCAGAAAATAGAGCCTTAGAGCTTTCAAACGCCTGGTTTCTGCACCAAGATTTTTTGAAATTCAATACAGATTTATCTTACGATATCATTATAGGAAATCCGCCTTATATTCGTTATGATAATCTCACATCAGATCAACAAACTTATTATTCAAATCACTATCACACCTTTTCAGGACGTTCAGATATCTATGTGCCGTTCTTTGAACATGCTTTAGAAATGCTCAAACCAACGGGATGCCTTTGCTATATATGCACTAACCGCTTTACCAAAACCAGCTATGGGAAACGCCTGCGCAGCCTTATAAGCGATAAGTATCATGTAAGATTATATTTAAACATGGAACACACTCAACCATTTGAAACCGAAGTATCCGCTTATCCAGCAATTTTTCTAATCGATAATGCGCAAGGTACATCTACTTTCGCCGCTACAATTGATAATCTATCAGACGATACATTAAACAAAGTGCATATAAATAAACAATCAGAAGAGAGCATTTTGGTAAAATTTGATCAATGGTTTTCTCAAGACCAGCCATGGTTGTTTACTTCATTAGAAAGCCAAATTGAAAATGATATATTATCTGCATTTCCAACCATCGGCGAATCATCTCAAGACATAAATTTAGGCATTGGAATCGCGACAGGAGCCGATGATATTTTTATTCATTGTGGAATGCCCCCTGAAATCGATGAAACACATCTGTTACCGCTGGCAATTTCAAATGATCTTCGTTCAGGAAGCATTCAATGGTCAGGGTAGTGTCCATAAAAGTTCGCAAAAACCAGAAATCCAGTCTCGGCGAACATCACCTAACATAATTTTGGAGAGAACTTGCATCAATGTATGCCCTCCCCGTGTTTTGCCAATTGTCAGTATACTCGATAATGTAGG
>JAFUEE010000143.1 GCA_017464085.1 Pseudomonadota bacterium | reverse complement strand
ATGTTTTGTGTTGAACTCCCCTGTGCGCATTTTGGATGCGGTTAGACAATATGATCAGGTCTGTTTTGCATGTTTTGAGTTGCCCGCTGTGCGCATTTGGGATGCGAGCGTGACTATTTCGCCTGCAATGGTTGAACCTGTATCAATAGACCGCTTGGGATTCTTGGGCAAACTGTGTTGAGGCGCTCTCTGTTCAAGTGTTTTTGTGCGTGTGCTTCAGGACAGCGATTAGGGATGCTGCGTCTATCTCTTCTATACAGAGACATAGTTCAGCAACGAGAGCCGAAATGCAAGCGCTCCCTACCCTTTAAGGAAGCTCTGAATAATTCGAAAACCTCCTGGGGATGCGGGCGTCTCGCCCGCACAAAACTTATGCGTCTGAAATACTATTGTCCCAAAAACGGCAATTGTTCAGACCTTCCTTAAGAATTCAAGACACCGACGTTTCTGAAGACTGGAGATTGGCATCGTCAGGCTGAGGCGGTTCTTCTGAGGGAGCTTCATCGTGAACATAGCGTGCGGCTTGTTTGACAAATCTTTCGTAGACCAAGATAAAACGCCGGACGAGCGCTTCGAATTTTAATCTTGTCTCAAGCCCAGTGCGCTTTGCATTCAGTTCTATGATGATGCTGTGTGGTTTAAATGTGATGTCCAGTTTTCCCATTTGGTCTAGGGCGCTGAGGCATTCTGCTGTACCATGCTGTTTTAGGAACAGATGAAATGGCGTGAAATGTTCTATGCTTTCAGAGGCATCCAGGTGATGTCTCAGCTGGCCGTGCAATTTCAGGGTGCGATGGCCGAAGCGGCAGATGCGCTGGAATGCGGAAAGCGTGAATATACGAAGATCAAGCAGGCAAGGGTCAACCGGGGTGATCGATATGCGGCTTCTGGGCGTGGTCATCCAGTGATCAATTTTGATCTCCATATTATGGAATGTCACGAGCTGAACATTTTGCAGCTTTCCTTCAGAAAGGATTGGCGGCGATTGACGGCATTGCGTGCAACAGAAGCCGATTTCTGTCTCCTGGGCTGATGTGAAGCTTGGGATTTCTGCGCCGCAGTCGCAGCACCTGAGGCCGGGCTGGTCAATTGGAGATACCGCCATGGAACCGGATATTTCACGCTCAGTCTTTAGCTGCAGATAATAGAACAGCGCGAACTGTGCGGCCTCAAAGAAACATGCATAACATCGCGGACAGATATGGAAATAGCTGTTTTTGCCCTCTTCGATTTGGTAATGCGCGCATTTGCAGATTGTTTCGCAGTGGGCGCATTTCAGATCGATCGCGTCTTTTTCTGCTTTTGCGAGCAGGACTTCAGGATCAAGCCCAAGATAGGCACGGCATTCGAGTGCGCGCATCCATACGAGATGACATTCTGGGCAAAAATACGCCTGCAGAGAGGATGAATAATCCGCATTCAGGAGAACGGATTCAAGCACACCGTGCAGACGTGGGCATTGCATTTGACTGCTCCCTAGAACAACGGTTCAACAAGAGCCGAAATCGGTGATACGAAAGCTGAAATCAGAGCGAGGATAAGACAGATAATGAGGATGACGAGTATGACTGTCAGGATCATGTTTGCCGGGAAAGCTTTTTTCTGTGTTTTTTCGAGCGCAGTGTTTTCTGTCTCTTCTGATGACTTTTGTGCCAGTGCATTGCTGTCAATCGGCTTATTGTTTTCAGAAGCCGATTTGTCCGTGGCTTGCGTGGCTGCTTCCGCACGGCTTTCAGCTGTTTCAGCAGGCGCTTTGTCGGTTGCGGGCGCGATGTCTTCCTGTGAGGGGGCGACTTCGGCTTTTTTTGCTTTGTTTGTCGCCACTTGGAGCAAGCTTTCAGGCGCTGGTGAAACGGCAGGTGTCTGAGAGCTCTGGGTTTCGGCTTCCTTCTGCCCTTCTTCTGTTTTTTTGCCTGTTTCTACTGAATTCTTCGCCTCGATTGGAGAAGCCGCGCTTGCTGTTTTCTTGGGGGATACGGCAATTTCTGTGTCAGATTTTATATTATCTGTGTCAGAATTTACATTGCCAGCATCATGTGCTTCAGCAGTGCTTTCCTTGGCTTTTTGGAGAAGAACTTCCGCGCTGACGCTCAGCGTGTGTTCGGACACATCCGGACTCAGCCAGTTTTCTCCGCTCCAGTCGCTCTTCTTGTCGAGGTCTTCGCCATCGTTCAGGCCGAGGTCTAAAGAAGACGGCAGTTCCATGCTTCCCCATGCATCAGAAGGAAGGTCGCAGTCAACATTGAGCGTATCGACATTGACGTTGCTGAGCTCGTTGGCAATGCTCTTCAGACTGGGCGCTTTTGGCAGCGTGACGGCTGCAGCAGCTTCCGCAGCATCGCTGACGACATCTGCCGGGAAGCCGCAGCCGGATACTTGACGGCGAAGCAGCTGTGCATCGCGCAGGCACAGTCCCGACGAAACGACGAAATTTCCTTTGGAATCCGCATAGAGCGGCAATTTGGCCGGAATACTGTAATGCTGCACGGCCTGTTCGAATGCTTCGGTCTGGTTTGGGGTAAAACTGCCTGCGGGTAATATGACCGAAAACTTAGCCTCATGTTTCATTGCTGCCATTCCTTCCGTGAAATTCGTATAATTTGTGAGATCTGCATAAATGATTGCCATTTCTGAAGGACCGTTAAGACCCTATCCTTGGTGCAAGATAACATTCTTGCGCGTTTTTGGCAAAACCCTTCACTAGATGTGTTGTCGAGCGAGATACTGGATGAGAATTGGGCATTTGATTTGAATTTCTGGATGAATTTGTTATGATTTATAGGTGTTTTTGTTCTTTGTCTGCTCGATATTGATACGTTGCAAGCACCATCTCAGCCATCTCCACCTACTCAGAACAGATTTGTCACGACCGTTGAAGGTTTTGGGAAAATCTGTATCCGTCAGGCGGATGCATTTAAAAAATTTGTTTTTCTCTTTGGTCAGGTGCTTGTGGCGACGCTCCGGCCGCCCTATCGCTTTAAACAGCTGCTGATCGCCATGGAATTCGTAGGATTCGGTTCCATGTTTATCATATTGCTCGCAGGATTTTCGTGCGGTGCCATTCTGGCCTATCAGTGCGCGTATGCATTCGGCATGTTCGGCGCGGAGGCCATGACCGGTGCGACAGTCGCGCTCGCGCTGTGCCGTGAGCTTGGACCGGTGCTTACCGCGATCATGGTCGCAGGAAGGGCGTCTTCTGGAATGGCAACGGTCATTGGGACCATGCGAGTCACTGAGCAGATTGATGCGATGAAGACAATGGCTGTCGACCCGGTGCAATACCTCATCGTGCCCAGGGTTTGGGGAACAGTGCTGATGATGCCCGTTCTGACTGCGGTGATGGACTTTATCGGCATCGTCGCAGCCTATGTAGTCGGCGTCATGTTGTCCGGGGTCGATTATGGCGCGTTTGAAGCCATGATTGACGGCATGCTTCGCCCGTTCGATGTTTATGGCGGGCTCATCAAGGCAGCATTTTTTGGTATTTTGGTCAGTTTTATCGGGTGCTACAAGGGCTATTATGCTGCCGGCGGCGCGAAAGGGGTCGGGGAAGCCACGACCGATGCCGTTGTGTATGCATCCGTTTCCGTACTCATCCTTGACTATTTTCTTACGATGATCCTCTGGTGATCCTCTGTCTGATATGCAGAAGTTTTCTACTCCCTTCAAAGTTGGCTTGGTCATTCTCATAGGTCTGGTCGTGTCCATTGTCATGGTTGCGCGATTTTCGGCCAATTGGGGGCAGGAAAATGGTCTGATCGAGCTGAATGCTTACTTTGATGATGTCACAGGGCTTGCCGTCCATTCGAAAGTCATGGTCGCCGGCATCCAGGTCGGGGAGATCACGCATATCGCGCTCGAAGGAAAACAGGCGCACGTCAAGTTCAAGATCCGGACGGATGTGCCCATGTACAGCGGCGTGAGGCAGGGAGAGATCATGAAAAATGGCGCGACCGTGACGAAAAAAATGTCGAGCATCCTCGGGGATTATCACCTGGAGCTGACGCCGGGCATTGAAGGACAGGTCCTGAAAGATCAGGATACGGTCGAGAATGTGTTGCAGGCTGGCGGCGTGGAAACGCTTATGAGAGATGCCGGCAGGATCATGGATGATATTGCGAAGGTCACGAACACGCTTGCGACTGTCTTCGGGGAGGAGAATGGCGAGCAGCGGCTGACCTCGCTCCTCGAAGATCTCAACGAGACAATGAAAAACATCAAGAGCATGACCGATGATAATGCTCAGAAGGTCGATGCGATCATTTCTTATGTTGAGACAATCACGAAAAATGCCGCAGATATCTCGGAGTACGGAAATCATGAGTTGCCGCGCCTGTTTTCTGATGTTTCAGATACGCTTGCTGAGCTCAACACGACGCTTCGGGAACTCAGAAGCGGCGTCGGGGATACGCTTGGATCCGCGCAGGGCGGTATTGATCAGGTCAGGGCTTCGATAGACAAGCTTGACCGGACGCTCGCGACCATAGAGCGGATTACGAAACGCGTGGAAGATGGGGAGGGCTCAGTTGGCAAGATTCTCAAAGATGATTCACTCGCAGATGATGCGCAGGCGCTGCTCGCTGAGACTCGTGAGCTCATCAAGTCCGGTTCTGAAACTGTCGAGGGCGCCAATTCCCTTCTCAAGCCGATCACCTCGCTCGATGTGGATGTCTCCTTGCGAGGGGATTATCTTGTCAGGGCCAACGCTTTCAAAGTCGATTTTGGCGTAAAGCTTCAGCCTTCCTTTGACAAATACTATCTGCTCGGGCTCGTCATGGATCCCAAAGGGACGACTTCGACAAAAACTGTCATGACGGATTCTTCTGTTTCTGGCCCGGTCTATGAGACCGTCACGACAAATGATGACAGCATCAAGTTCAGCGCGCAGTATGCACGGCGCTGGCGCTGGTTTGCCGGACGTTTCGGTATCATTGAAAACAAAGGCGGGCTCGGCGGCGATATCTTCCTGTTTGACGACGACTGGCGTTTCAGTTTTGACGTGTTCGGTTTCAATGACAACGCTTATCCGAGAGTGCGCGGGACGACACTGCTCTATTTCTCTCTTGTCCTGCCTGAATCGTGGACATGGGCAAAGACATTTTACTTCTCTGCCGGATTTGATGATCCCCTCAACACCAGCCTCTTCGATTACTATTTCGGGATCGGCTTCAGATTCTCGGATAATGATCTCAAAAGCATCATGAGCGTCATTCCGAAGCCATGATAATTACTCATGAAAAAATCGTAATCAAATTCAAGGTTTTAGTTGTAAAAAAAAAGTTTGATATTCCGGGTTAAAATTGGTTACGTTTTTTTTGAAGCGAGAAGTTTGGTTTTGAAAAAATCACAACAAACTTTTATGAGACATGCATGATCGCTTGGGGCGCTGCTATGCTGCGCATACGCAGCGCGTTTCGGGCTATGCTATGCATACGCCCGAAATCGCTCTCGTCATGTAAGCCCGAGGTTTGAAGCATGCGTAGCCGTGATGAGTGCTTCAGATTTTCATTTGCAGGCATAAGAAAATAAAGTATCCCACAATTATCGGAGTGGAACGCATTTCCGGGCTGTGGAGCGGCCCGGTGCGTTTCATGTATTTCAATTTTCAAAGAGGTGTTTTGATGCTCAAGATTGTTTTTATGGGCTCTCCGGAATTTTCAGTGCCGACGCTTGAAGCTCTGATCGCCCATCCCGAGTGCGAAGTCTGTGCGGTGGTGACACAGCCTGACAAGCCAGCCGGGCGAGGACGCCAGATCGTAGCGCCGCCAGTCAAGATGTGCGCGCTCGCGCATGGTATCCCCTGCTATCAGCCGGAGAAGCTTAAGACACAGGAGATGTACGATATCCTTTCGTCGATCGCGCCCGATTTTTTTGTAACAATCGCCTATGGCAAGATACTTCGCCAGTCATTTCTCGACATTCCTAAGATTGCGCCAATTAACCTTCATGCTTCCCTTCTTCCCAAATACCGTGGTGCGGCGCCAGTTCAGTGGGCGATCATCAATGGGGAGGCTGAGACAGGCGTCTGCCTGATGAAGATGGATGCGGGGATGGACACCGGGCCTGTCTATGCCCGCGAGGTTACGCGGATTGCCGTTGACGAGACGCCTGAGACGCTTTTTGCGCGTCTGTCTCGGATTTCCGCCGATCTTCTCATGAAGCACATTTTCGAGATAGCAGACGGCAGTCTTGCGCCTGTGGCACAGGCTGGGGAGCCGACAGTCGCGCCGATGCTTCAGAAATCGCTCGGAGCGATTTCTTTCGATACGGATGCGCATACCCTGGATGCGCTCTGTCGGGGCATATCGACCTGGCCCACTGCGTTTACTTCGCTGAACGGGAAAAGGCTTGCGATACACATGACCCATGCGATGGATCTGGATTCATCCGAAAAGCCTGGTACTGTGCTCGGATTTGATTCCGATACCAGATCTATTCTTGTCGCCTGTGCCAAAGGTACGCTTGCAGTCCATGCGCTTCAGATCGAAGGCAAGAAGAAAATGGACGCGGAAAGTTTCTTCAACGGATACCGTCCTGCCGGGTGTGTGCTTGGCTCATGAGGATGTCCGCGGTGAAGCATGCTGAATGATTAAAAGCTTGTGTTCATTAGCTATGGCTTTTCTGAACTCAGGCATGTCAAGAAGCCCTCTCCGGTCTGAGAGGGCTTGAAGGCGCTCAGGCGCTGAGCTTCTGGGCCTGCTGGCCATAAAAAAGGCTGTGTTCAACGTCTTATGGGTATGAGATGCCAAGCAGTAGTCAGCAGGCCGCAGTGAGCATGATCAAGGTATAGCTTTTATGCAGAGAGGCTGGCGTTGCTCGATTGCGATTGCTGGTGATACATGCGCTTTTTAGCCCTAACCCGCGCTTGCTGAACAGAGCTTAAAAAAAAGCCCCGCGCCATATATGCACGAGGCCTTGATGTATTTAAATATTGACGAGAGGGAATCAGCTCATCTTGGCAAGCTGTTCCCGGAGCATTGCCATGCGCTCTTTTGCCTTGAGCTTGAGTTTCTTGCACTCTTTCTGGGCAACCTGATCCTCCGGGGACATCCAGACTTGTTCGTCAAATGCGATCACCTTTGCATCAAGGGCTGCATGTTCCTGTTTCAGTCTGTCAATTTCCTTCTGGATTTCTTCGCGGCTTAATTCGCTCATGATTTCTCTCTCACCTCTGCTGGGTTAAACAAGCATTCGCCATTATTAGCGAAAACACGAAACGTAATGACACTACTCTATCACCTGGGACATGTCAATTGAAGATAAGAAGTACATGCCCATTGCCGTGTATAGAAATGGTTGCAGATTCGCTTTTATTCCGGATTGAATTTAAATCATCGCGTTTTGGCGGCATGCGTCTTTGCTGTCGTCAGTGATGGATATTTTGGAAAAGGCTGTTGAAGATGTCATCCATACGTAAAGTTCTGTTTGCTGCCGGAGGGACCGGCGGTCATGTGTTTCCTGCGATCGCGGTTGCTGACGCGATGAAAAAGGTCAGTCCGGAGGTTGAGATTGCATTTGTCGGGGCGGCGCACGGCAATGAGGCCAACTGGGTAAAAAATGCCGGTTACCGCTTTATCCTGCTCGACCTCGATTTCATCAAGGGCGCATCGCTTGGGAGAAAAATAAAGAATATATGCGCATTGCCAGGAGTTGCGAGAAAAGCCGGCAAGATACTGGACGAGGAGAAGCCGGATCTCGTCATCGGGGCTGGCGGGTATGTCTCCGGGCCGCTTGTCGCTGTTGCGGCGTGGCGCAAGATCAAGACTGCCATCATGGAACAGAATGCCATACCGGGGCTGACGAATCGCATCCTGTGCAGGCATGTCGACAAGATTTTCACATCTTTTGAGAACACGGAAAAGCTACCAGCTGGCAAGACGATTTATTACGGAAACCCGGTACGGGAGAAAGTCCTTGTCAATACGGAGGATCGCTCGAGCGAGTGTCAGTCATGGCGCACGGCATGTTCCGGAAAAGAGGCTGCTGACAAGCCGCTGCATCTCCTCATTTTTGGAGGCTCTCAGGGCGCGATGAAGCTCAATACGGATATGCCTCTCGCGCTTGCGGCACTTTCAGAGGCTGACCGCGACAGGATTTCTGTGTATCACCAGGCTGGGAAGAATAAGCTTGAAGAGACAAAAAAAGCATATCAAGAACAAAATATTACAGCTAAAATTGTAGAATTTATTGATGATATGGGGGCTGCCTATCAGTGGGCAGATCTTCTCGTATGCCGAGCCGGAGCGACAAGTCTCGCGGAGATCAAGGCATCCGCGAAAGCCTCGATCCTTGTCCCCTTCCCTTTTGCGGCGCATAACCATCAGGAAAAGAATGCCGATGCCGTGGTTGCGATTGGGGCAGCGATCAAGGTTCTCAATGATGAGGTTGCGGAAAAGATGCCCGCCATACTCGAAGATCTGCTTGAAAATCAGGACAAGATAGAGTCCATGGCGAAAGCCGCATTTGCAGATGCAAAACCAGATGCGGCAGCAAATATTGCCAGGAATTGCCTGGAGATTGCTGACTGAGTGGATGGCGCGGTTACGGCCGTATGCGCAGCATAGGCCGTAAAAAGGCCTGCCGTATGCGCAAGCATAGGCAGGCTCAGAAGGCTGCAAGTTGCATAAAAAAAGCCGGAGCTTTCTGCCCCGGCTTTTTGATATTGCGAAACGATATTATTTCGAAGAAACGTTGACTGCCCAGAATTTGCCCTTGATGGTCTTGGGCTGGCTTCCTTCATTGCCCTGAATGGAAACATTCCATGAGCAGCGTTTATCGGTTTTGCCGTTCCAGGTGTAATCGGACTGGCCGAAGTGGCTGATCACGTTTGTATTGTCAGCTTTCGTGATGAAGGTGATCGGGCAATTGTCGGAAGAGAACGCGACCTTGTCGCTTGAGTAGGAGGCTTTTTCAAGCGTGTTGTCAATCATCTTGTCGAATGCGTTGATGCCCATCGTGCAGACCATGGAAATCATGCTTTCGTTGAGGAGCATTGCGCCTGCCGGCCAGGCGGACGCGATGAGTTTGGAGGATGCGGCGCCGATGGCATTGCAGCGGGATTTTCCGGTAATCATGTCAGCTTCGTCTGCAGCTTTCTTGGTATTCCAGAGCGTCACGAGACCTTCGCCGATGTAGTATTCGAGGATCGAGCCGATCGTGTCGAAAGGCTTTCCATCATTGGCTTTGACGAACGTCGGAAGGATCTGCATGATAGAGGCATAAATCAGCTTGCCGTACTGGAGGCCGAGGTTGTGTTTTTTGATGTTCACGGTTGCGGCGTTATCTGTGATTTCAGAGAATTCTGCGGTGAAAGCGCCGCTGACTGAGCCAGCTTCCTTGTCGAGCGTGGCGAGGCTGATCTCGCAGATTTTGTCGCCCTTTGCATCTGCGCCATAATCATGACCGATGAGGCATTTGCTGAACGTGCCGTTGTGATAGAGCAACGATGAATAGGTATGACCGATGCCAGCGATCATGTTGTTTTCATCGACATCGGAAGTTTTATTGTTGAACGTGCCGCTGAGCGTGAAGTTTGTCGCGAGCTCGCGGGCGATCTCGATGCCGCCTTTGGCATCATTCCACCATGTGATTTCGGAGGTGAGGTTCGTGAGCGTGTCAGTGATGATTTTCTTGACGCCGAAGGTTTCGAGGAGCGTGTCGACGAATTCGGGTGTGAGCATGGCGGCGATGGCATCGCCAGCAAATTTTGCGATCAGGTTTCTGAACCATTCAGCATTTGTGAGAAGCGGTATGAGCTGCTGAGTGAGGATATCAGGGACCGTGGCTTCGGGATCGCTCAGGAGAGCGAGTGCGAACTCGATCCAGTCGCCGGCCTGCATGTCTTTGAACATGACGATGGAGCCATCCGGAACATCGGCATGCGGCAGCAGCGAGAGTGCGTTGAAGGAGCTCACGAGGGCGAATTTGCCGCTGTAGTCTGTTGTATATTCGGGTTCTGGGCCGGGCGTAGGATCATCAGGCTTGATGACGGGCGGTTTGCCCGGTGTATCTTCGGTAATCTGTGAATCTTCAAGCTCGACGAGGACATTGCTGGAGAAGCGGTTCATGTTGTCGGTGCAGCCGTAAGCCGCATATTTGTTATCGGCATTGAGCGCGCGGCCGACAACTGCATACGCCACGGGGTCTGTTTCGTTGAACGTGAAGTCGAGGCTCACGTTGTCAATCGAGGTGTCGATGACCTGGTCTTTGTTTGCGGCAAAGTCTTTGAGGTTGCCGACTTCTTTGTCGGTCATGCCGGTCTTGATGATCTGCGAGCACGAGCGTCCGGGATAGACGAGCGCTTCAGCTTTGGCGAGCTGCTGAATGCCCTCATAGGTCATCTTGACGTTGTAGTTATAATCTTTTGGTTCGACGACGGGCTCGACGATTGGGGCTTTGACGACGACGGTAAAGATCAGGGGTTCCTGAACGAGATCTGCGTCAGTGGAGAAGAAAATCTGGCCCGTTCCCGGCGTGTCGAGCGAGGAGACAACGATTGTTGTCTGTCCAAGTGCATCTGTCACGAAATCAAAGGCAGACGCCGAGCCATCCTGCATTTTGAACAGGCTGCTCTGGGACTGGATGTGAATGGCTTTGCCGCCCACGAGATTGACCATGCCTTTGGTGTCTTTGCTCGAGAGCTGGACTGTGATGCTGCCCTGCTGATTCGTCTCAAGCTCGAGCTTGCAGCTCACAGATGAAGCGCATGTCAGGCTGTAGGTCAGCGTATCCTGCTCCTCTACTGGTTCATCCGGGGTGTTTCTTACATCGTCTGTGCACGCAGACATCATAACAGCAACGCCAATCATCAGCGTTGAAAGCAAACTCTTTTTTTTCATAGTCAGGCCCTTATATGTTTTGGCACGCCTTGTAAAACACGTTCTCTCCGACGTGCGTGATTTGCATCTTAACGCAGATTGCTGATACTTATTCAGTATCAAGCCAAGCTATATTAGTTGATTCTTTTTAAATGTCCATTAAATACGATAAAAAAATAATCAGATAATCGAAATACAATGATACCAATGATAAAAAGATGTCAATATGTCGCTCATGGATGATAAAAAAAGGATACGGCCCGACGAGCATTGCCGTCTGGCCGTATCCTGGGCAGATATAGTGATGTCTTCTTTGGGACTGACAGGCTTATGCTTTCAGAGCGTCTGTCTTATCTGTCCTTTCCCAGGTGAAGAGGCCGTTTTCAGGCTTGCGCCCGAAATGTCCGAAGCTCGCTGTCGGGGAGTAGATGGGGCGAAGAAGGTCAAGAGAGCTGATGATTCCAGCAGGCTTGAGCTCGAACACGCGTCGCACGCGTCGCTCGATTTCTTCCTCAGGGATGACTGCGGTGCCAAAGCTGTTGACGAGGACTGACACGGGTTCGGCAACGCCGATCGCATACGCGAGCTGGACTTCGCATCTGCGTGCGAGTCCTGCGGCGACGACATTCTTTGCGATATACCGGGCCATGTAGCATGCGGAGCGATCGACTTTTGAGGGGTCTTTGCCTGAAAATGCGCCGCCGCCGTGACGGCCCATGCCGCCGTATGTGTCGACGATGATCTTGCGCCCTGTCAGGCCGCAGTCGCCCTGCGGGCCGCCGATGACAAAACGGCCGGTCGGATTGATGTGATATTTGGTGTCTTTGGTCAGAAGCCCTGCGGGAAGTGCTTTTTTGATGACCAGTTCCATGATGGCTTCGTGCAGGTCTTTTTCGCTTACATCGGGACTGTGCTGTGTGGAGACGACGACTGCGTCGATAGCCTGCACCTTGCCGCCTGCATAGCGGACTGTCACCTGGCTTTTGCCATCCGGACGAAGGAAATCGACCTCGTTGCGATTCCTCGCTTCGGAAAGACGGCGAGTCAGGGCATGTGCGTACATGATGGGGGCTGGCATCAGCTCCGGGGTTTCATCGCAAGCGAACCCGAACATCAGGCCCTGGTCGCCAGCGCCCTGCTCTGCCACAACGCCTTTGGACGGGTCTACACCCTGGCAGATATCCGGGCTTTGGGATTCGACATCGACCATCACGCCGCATGTCTCATAGTCAAAGCCTTTGAGCGAACTGTTATATCCTATTTTTTTAATCGTATCGCGCGCGATTTTCTGGATGTCGACATACGTCGATGTTGTCACTTCGCCGGCGACGATCACGATGCCCGTTTTCAGAAGCGTCTCGCAGGCGACATGGCATTTCTTGTCTTTCTCGATGATCGCATCGAGAATGGCATCGCTCACTTGATCGGCCATTTTGTCGGGATGGCCTTCTGTGACGGATTCACTCGTAAAAACAAATTCTCTGTCCATAATTTTCTCCAGGAACTCCAGGGAATGATATCCCCATACAGGCATACTGAAAACCACATCAGGCATGCCGGAAACGTGCTTCTATCCATAGATATGGCTCATGTCAAGTTATTCACACGGGAATGGCGAATGCCTGTCGATTTCAGGTATGAGCGGGCTCAGAGCTGCGTTCTGAGCGCGAGATATGACATAAAATTTTCATGTATTTTAAAGCCGTGATAAAATTATATGTCATTTGGTTGACCTTGAACGAATTGGAGGCATCATGTCGCATCGAGTATTCCCGGTATTATTTGGTTCTGTGATCTTTTCGCTCCTGGGGTGTGCCAGTGCGCCCACGAGCGCGCCGGAGACGCCGGCTGGCCAGTCTGAGTCGTATCCGACCGTGCAGCTGCTTTCGTGGAGCGATTTCCATTCGGCGATTTATGAAGCCAAAAAGCAGGACGGTACGGCATTCGGCGGTCTGCCGGTGTTCATGGCTGAAGTCGAAAAGCTTCGCGGCGACGGGCTATCGCTGCTCATAGATGGCGGTGACATGTGCCAGGGGGCAATGGCATTCAACGAGTCCAAGGGCATGGGGATGGTCGATGTCATGAATGCGCTCAGGATCGATGTGGCCACATTCGGCAATCACGAGTTCGACTACGGGCCCGGTGCCAAATATCCGGATTCTCAGCGCGGTGCGCTTCAGGAGATGGTTGAGGCTAGCAATTTCCCGTGGGTCAGCGCGAATATCGCCGCAAAGGCGGATAATCCCTATGCCTGGCCGTTTGAGTCTGTAAAACCCTATATCATTCTCGAAAAAGGGCCATATAGAATTGCAGTTATCGGCGTGATCGCTCAGGAGACAGCGATCGCGACCACGGCCGAACATGTCGTCGGGCTTGAATTTCAGTCTCCTGCTGAGGTCCTGAAGAAATATGTGCCCGAAATCGTCGCGCAGAACCCCGACATGATCATTGTGGACGCGCACACAACAGGCGTCCCTGTGCCCCTGCCGGAAGAAGGCGCAGTCGTACCGGATGCCGTTTTTGACGGGGAGATTGGCGAGATTCTTGCGTTGCCGGAGGAAATCAAGAAACATATCGATCTCATACTTTCGGCGCACTCGCATAAGAGTTTCATCGCATACAGCGGGGATACGACGGTCATACAGAACTTCAATGGCGGCAAGGAAGTCACGAGCATGACGCTCGTCGGAGACAAGAACGGCCTGCACGTGGACCGAGCCTCGATCCGCAAGCATGTGCTGAAGCATCCGCAGATCGAAGTTGGGTGTGGTGTTCAGGAAAAGCCGTTGGAGCCCATCGAGGTCGACGGGGAGATGCTGATGCCCAGCCAGGTCGGCCGGGATATCGTTCACAAGTATGAGGCGCGCATGACCGAAGGCAGATGTGATGTGGTCGGCTGCCTGAAAGAGGACATCAAGAAGGTCTATGAGGGCGAATGCGCGCTGGGCAACCTGATTGCGGATGCGATGCTGTCTCGCTATCCGGAGGCAGATCTCGCGCTTCAGAACGCCGGCGGTGTCCGCATCGATATGCCCGGCGGCGACATCTATCGCGAGACGCTTGCGACCATGATGCCTTTTGAGAATTATCTGCACTATGTCGAATTGGCGGGCGCGGATGTGCTGCGGGCGCTCAAGGTCAGCTCGACGCTCAAGCATGGCACGACGCAGGTGGCCGGTGTTTCTTACAAGATCGAAAAAGGTTGCCATAACCCCGAGGATATCAACGGGGATGGCAGAGTCGACAGCTGGGAGAACAACTGCCTGTGCGAAGGCGTCCTTGTCAAGGGGCAGCCGATTGACAGCGCGCGCACATACAAAGTCGCCACGAGCGATTTCATCCTCAATGGCGGCGACGATCATGGCGGCTGTTTCAACAGCATGAAGCTCATTGAAAAAGGGCCTGTCATCCGCAGCATCATCGCGGAGTATGTCCAGAAAGCGGGCGGCTGTTTTTCCGCCGAAATGCTTCGCAAGGCGGATGCGCCGCGCATCCAGTTCGGGTCTTGCGAGGGCCGGTTTGCTAAATGATATGAATCGTGATAAGCGAGTGTATTTGCACGTGCAGTGCACGTGCAAATAGCGAGCTTGTGCGCGCGTATCCGGCCTATGGCCGGATAGCTGCGCCCCAAAAGTCGTCCAGAATTCGGAGGATTATGAGATCCAGGATATTGATCGGTGTGTTTCTTGCCATGTTGCCCGCAGGCGCGCTCGCGCAGGGGACCGGGGAGGAAACGGCGGGAATTCCGGAACCTGCTGCAGAGGGTGTCGTGGATGTCCAGATCAGCCAGCCCTTGGTCACAAAGAAATTCGGGGAGATCACACTGCCCTTCTCTTGGACTGTCGAGGAAACGGAAGACCGCGTGACGGCTGTCGAAAAGCTCTCAGACCAGCCGGCAGTTTTTGCGCTTGACCTTGTCAAATATCCTCAGATGATGCCGGAGCGTAAAGTCGTCGATGAAATCGCGAATGTTCTGGCCAAAGCGCTTGGGACGCAGGGGAAGGTCGAGAAGCGCAAGCAGAAGCTCGACTGCGGCAAGAAGACATGTCCGGAAATTGTGTATTACACAGTGGAGCTTGAAGGGACTGAAGATGGCGTGATGCGGAAATGCGCGCTGGAGATGATCCCGTCCAAAGGGCAGGTCGTCACGCTTTCCATCTGTGCGGAGGCTGCCGTGAAATACAGCATGCCCCTGCCCGATATTCTTCACCAGATTTTTTTGCACATGAAATAGCCATGAGATGCGAGCCTATTTTTGCAGCCAGCCTGCTGCTGGCGGCCTGCCAGCCGGCAGCCGTCGACATGGATCTGTCCCGGGAAGCGCCCGAGGCTGTTCAGGACACCTGGGAGGAGATTCCCGAGGCGAAGATCTCTTTTGTTCGGATGCATCCCGGGGCCGCTCAGAAAAATGTCTATGTGGACTGGAAATGTTTTGAAGATCGCGAGACGCATGCGCGCGTCTATCGCGTGCAAGGGAAAGCGATCAGCGAGGAAGCGTCCGGTGCCTTGGATGCGCTCAGAAAAGCGGCACAGGAAGACCTGATACCTTCAGACGGGCTATATGCATGCAGATTTCGTGAGAATATGCCCCAGTTCCGCATTGAGTTCGTCCAGGATGCCAAAAAGGTGCAGGTGCTTTCGAGCTCGGACTGCAAGCATGCGGCGCCGTTCAATGTGATCAAGGATGGCAGGCGTTACATCCAGGTGACGGGCGCGTTCGGAGAGGCGCTCGAAAAGGCGCTGGCGCTTTCCGGCAATCCGCTTCATGTCGGAGAGACGGAGGGGCTGTTCATGTTTTCGGAAAAGGTGCAGATAGACTGGGCGTCGGGGGAGAGCCAGGACAGCCCGGCGAAATGGTATGACACGTTGTTTCGGAAAGATGAGGCTTTCGGGGCGATGCTTGGGGCTGTCGAGCGGAATTTTGGCGCATTGCAGCTTCCGGAAGTCGCCTGCAACCAGTCAAAAAGCCCGCGCTGTGACGCTGTCTCGGCTCGTTATCAGGTCAGGATCGGAGAGCGCTTTTTCTATACGATACCGATCAAGTATGACGGCAAAAGCGTTTCCGCTCAGATGGTGCCCGAAGCGGAATGGGATGCGCTTGCAAAAGCCGCAAAATCAAATGTTTTTCAAGCGGTCGCTCATTCAGTCACCCCCGAACAAGATATTCAGCTGATATGGTCTGACGCGGGAGCGGAAGCGGACAGCTGCAAGATGGTCCGGGGGCTTGCGAAGCATTTTGACCTGCCGGACTCCGTTTCATGCAGCACATGGCGGTTCCATTGCGAAACATGCAGCGCCATGATCTATTACGTCGGTCTCAATGCGGTATGGTTTGAGCCGCAAGGCGCGCGTAAAACATATTTTGCCGCGCTCAATCAGCTTCAGGGCAAAAAGAAGGTCTCCTATTCGAAATACATGTCTCCGGATAAATCGACGAACCTGTTCGTTCGCCTCAATGGACGGCCTATCGCTTTTGTGACCAGGAACGGCAAGACAACGATTGAATGACGGCTTGTATGCCGTTTGGGCGCATTTGGTCCAATTCAGGGAGGCTCCGTTTCTCGGTCTTTGACACGGGGCATGCCCGTGTCGCTGAGATCTCATCGTCTTATGAGTGTTTATAGGATGAGGCGGTGCTTGATGAGCTCTTCTCGTTTTTGTCCAGCGCCGCTCCGCACGGTGCGCATCACGATTCCGGTGCCGGGCACGAAAAATCTCGACTCGCGTCCTTCTTCGATCGATCCGAATATCTCATAGCTGCCGCCGAATGCGCCATCCGGAAGCATGAGTGCTTCCTGGTGATAGGCGCGCACTTCGTATTTGTAGTAATTGCTCTTCTGCCCTGCCGTGCTCCACTTCTGCCCGACTTCGATCGGGAATAGGAAGATCGGCGTCTGCCGACTGATATATCCGAGAATATAGCCGATATTGTCGATGTTGTTGCGGCAGTCACGCATGCAGGGCACGATCATCCTTGGTGTTGCAAGCCAGGAGAAGTGCGTGACTTCAGGTCCGTCAGAACCTTGTTTTTCCGGATCCACCAGCGAGCGCTCGAATGTGACAGCCCAATAGCCCTGGCGATGCACGATATCCGTGATCATATCAGTGACTGTCACGTCTTCTATGATCTCTCCCGGTTGAAGCGGTCGTTTGATTTCTCCGAAAGACCGGTCGATTCTGTATTTCCAGAAATTGCCGACTTCAAGCGGCATGGGATAGTGATCGCTCGTGAGGAGATCTGTCTTGAGGTGCATGCCAGCTTCGAGGAAGAGCTGGAGCGTCTTGTCGAGCTCGATCGGCTGCGCGATGCGCCATCCCATCGGTGTTCTGACGATTTTGGGGACACGGATTGTGAATACTTTGTCGGTATCGATGAGTTCGATGCGCAGCTCGTTTCCCCAGTGCTGAATGAGTTCGTCGAGTTCCGGCGCGGCGATTTTTCCAGCGAGGTTTCTGCCCTTCCCAAGCCTGAATTCAGAAAGCTTCAGGCGCGTGGAGAGTCCGCCGATGGGCTCTTCGGCTTCCAGTGTCGGTGCAAAGAGCGTCCATAAGAGCTCGCTTTTTTTCAGGATATCTTCCGTCTGCTTTGTCGCGGCCTCGATTGGCATGTGGATCAGCCCGGAGAGTTCTGACGGCGAGATGAACATGGCTTCATAGGCGTCCCTGTCATGATCCACGAGCGCATGAAACAGCGCGTATCCCAGGTCTTCAGGGGATATGTTTGTCATTTCTGCGGCGACAGGCTCTTCTGCTTCGTCTTCGGCTGGCGGAAGTTCTGTGTAGATCAGTGGGCGCATCGGCGGATCATCTCCGCTCATGTGGCGCTCGCAACCGCAAACAGCGAGCGCGAACATGATTCCAAGTACATTCAGGAGCGCGGCATATCTCATCTGACAAACATTCCGTCGATCATTTTGTCGATTTGTGCGTGAGCATCCGGGCAGTCAGGTATGGCGCGATAGATGGCGCGCATCTGCTTTTGTATTTCTGTTTTGTGTTTTGAGCTGAGCTGGGCTGGTGTGACGGCGCGCATGATTTGAGCGGCTTGCATTGCGGTATCGGTATCGATTCTGGCAAGCCTGTTCGAAAGTTCTGGACACGATGCGCCTTCAAGTGCAGTACGGACGGCATCCAGCCATTTAAACACGGGGGCGATTTGTGCGTCCGAAAGCGGCCCGCCGGTTTCCGGCTGTTTGAGCTGAAGTGCAACGGCTTGTTTGGACATGCGTGCCACGAAGGCGTCTTGCGCATCAGGGCATTGGGAGGTCTGGGTGATGATTTTGTTTAATTTTTCTTCATATTTTGATGTATCACCTTGAATTTTATGACTTTTTATTGCCGAGAGCGCAAGATTGATTTCATCATCCGTAATGCTTTCAAGCGCGTGTTGAGTGTCCTGGCATGAGTGAGCAGCTGAGGCTTGTAAGACTTTGTCAAAGAGCGAGGCGACTGGATCTTGAGCCATAGCCTGAGCGGGTGCCAGGTGGAGTGCGAACAGAACTGCTGAGAACAATTTGATTAATTTAATCATTCCAGGTCTCCGGAAAGTGAAAAAAAAGGCGGTTTAAACAAACCGCCTTTTTAACGAAATATCCGCTGAAATTATTCAGCAGCGGGCGCTGCGGCATCGGCTGCGGGTGCGTCATCGGCTGCATCAGCAGCATCAGCAGCTTCCGGAGCGGCCTGCATGATCACGCCGAGGAGACCCATGCTGAAGGCAACGACTTTGGGGTTGTCTTTGCAGGTATCCATTTTCTTGCTGAAATCAGTGTTATCGCCCATCACTTTGTCCATCGCTTCGCCGAGCTTCTTGGCTTCAGGGGCATCTTCTTCAAGTTTCGCGATTTTCTTCATGCTCGCGACGAGCGATTCGCTGTTCTTGGTGAGATGATCGGTCAAGCCGGTACCGAGCTTGTCGCAGTCATCACCAGCATTGTTCGAGATATCAATGATATCTGTGAAGAATTTGGCGACTGTGTTGATGTCGCTTTCAGTGACCTTGCCATCGTCAGCTTTGGCATCTGCTTTTGCTTCTTCAGCTTTTGCTTCTTCAGCTTTGGCATCATCAGCCTTTGCGGCATCCGCTGTGGCTTCAGCGGCAGGAGCCGGTGCAGGTGCTTCTTCCTTCTTTTTGCATGCAACAAAACCCGTCAGGCAAAAGATAAGGACTGCCGCGAATAACACTCGAATATTAGACATAAAATTGACTCCCACGAATTGGAGACATGATTAAATTCATGTCGATGTTTGCATCGCCTGCTGGCAATCCATACAGATTAACCATTGGCTGATTGCGACATTTATGTCAGAGTCAAAGAAAAGGCAATATAAAACGTACTGAGATGCAATTTTATTCAGTTATTTTTGGCACTGTTCAACGACTGAGGGGATGGCACCAGGCGGCACCCATTCAGGGGGGGGGAGATTTGGTGGCAATTCTGTTATCCGGGGGCGCGCTTCGGGCTTGCCCCGGGCTGTACTTTCTCCCATTCAGGGCGATGGATCGGCAATCCGCCCGGTTTGCCAGCGCATCTCATATCCGCGCTTGCGGAACAGAGCCTTATTTTTTGCCGAAATATCTGGTTTGCGGTGATATGGTAATTGCCCCCCCCTGGACGTCGATGAGGATCCAGGCGGCTTCAGGCATGATGAAAGCCTTCAGGCTGATACGGGGGTTACCAGAGCTTCTCCAGACGCGTGCCTGGAAAATAATGCGCAAGAATATCTTCGGCTGTCTTGCCGCGTTGTGCCATCCCGATTGCGCCTGTCTGACACATGCCCACGCCATGTCCAAAGCCTGCGCCGTAAAGCTTCATGCTGGAAAACATCTTTCCCTGCTTGGTGATTTCTGCGACGAACAGGCCGCTTTTGAGTCCGCCGAGAAAGCGGCGGACGCCAAGTTCTCGGAATACTTCGTAGCTTCCCTTTGTCCCTCTTACGGTCATGTGCATGACGCGATAGCTCTCTCCGCGTTCGAATTCAATAGCTTCGATTTCCCCGATATTCTGTCCTGCTTTCTTTAAATAGTTCTTGAGATCCTCTCGGCTGATCTCCGCTTCCCAGCGTGAATATTTCGTCGACTGATAGTTTTTTTGGCCGCTCGGGGCGCTGGCGCAGTAATTCTCTGGTGTCTGGCGGTACCAGGCTAAAAAATCTGCATCTGAGCTGAATTTTACTGGCGCATGACGCGTATCATCTGATCTGGATACTAGGTATTCTCGGTTGGGCAGCCCCCAGGTTTCAAGGCTTCCGGCTGATATCCCGCCGCAATGTGCGCTGTAGTAGCTCTGCACGAGCTTCCGGTCGTGGAACAGGACAAGCCCCTTTGTCGCTTCGATGGCTTCGTCAGTGCGCTTGTCGGCTCCGGAAAGACCGCGATAAACTTGGCAATGCTGGTGATTGCAGAGATGATATGGATCGGATTGGTGGCGCGCTCCGAGCTGCGCGAGCAGCGTCGTGCGTGCGGCAACAGCCTGCGCTTTGAGCGCTTCTGCAGGGGCTGTCTTGAAAATCTCGGCGGGGACGATCCCGCGAAGGAGCGTTTCGATGTCTGCGGACTGAATGACGGTAAGCTTTCCCACCTTGTCCGGAGTCAGGATGAGACGTGCATTGAGTTTGATGTCGCTTCTATGTCCAAACTCATCCGCAATGTCATAGAGTACCGCGCCAGAATCCGGGAGTGTCAGCCAGAGGATATTGGGATTCTCTATTTTAATGTCACCGTCTGAGCTTTCTAGGATGACCTGGCCGGTGGGATAGCTCAGAAGATCGGAATATATCTCGTGGGCATCCAGCCGGTCATCCAGCGGAAGCCCTTCTGCGATCTGTTTCTTGCAGATCTGGAGATCCGGCTGTCTTTGGGTGATCAGCAGATTCTCCCGATTGTCAAAGACATGTCCCTTGAGCGCAAAAATGGCCCCGACTGAGATGCGTTCCGTCTCGATCATCTTTTTCTGACAGGAGAGTTCTGTCTGGTTGAGTTTGTCTGCCTGGTCGTTTCTCGCCAGGATGATACCGTAGCGATAGGCGCCGGGCCGTCCGTCGCGAAGCGAAAACTCATAGATCTGATTGCCTTTAAGCTTGATCGAGCCGCCGCCGCTTCCTGACAATGTGACGGTAAAATCGCCGTTGGGACGGATTTTGAGCGTGTCAAGACCCTCAGCGATGCGCATCTGCACCATCGGTGTGCCAGTCCCTGAAAAGCCGGCCTGATGGGCATACAGAAGCGCATGATCGTCCTGCCTGGTGAGTTCTGTGTTCTGGCCATAGGCAGGCGCAAAAGGCGATAGGAAAAGAATGATAGAGAATAAACCGACAAGGCGCGATATGCCCTTTGTCATGTCAGGTATTTGCATGTTCTCAGCCGGGCAAATGCGATGTCAGGTCTGAGGACACAGGGGATCCGAGACCGTCTGGAATGTCTGGATGTTTCCGGTACGGGACATGGATATCGAATAGGAGCCTGGCCCGGCAGAGCGCGCGCAGATTCTGAACTCCACGTTCTTCATGTCGACATAGTTGACGCCGTTGAAGAAGAATGCCTGTCCATTTGGCTGAAAACAGATGCTGGCGGCATTTGAGTTGAGATTGATCGGGTTCGGCACTTCGGAGTCGATCAGGAGCATGACTTTGGTCAGGGCTGTGTTATTGTACACATATTTGTTCGATACTTTGGAATCAAGCGTCCGTCTCAGGTTATTGTTGACGGTGAGATCGATGGCTTGAATATCCTCGTCGTCCTGCTCGTATCTGATTTCCACCTGGTCTTCCTGACTGCCGGAACACACGCCTACGACGCCGATGCGCGGCTCTACTGTTTCAATATTGTCACTTGTCCCCCGCGTCAGGCGAATATATGTAGCGACATTCATGCTCGTGGCTCTCGCGCGCTGGAGCTGAAGCAGTGTCGACAGCTCATTGCTAAAGTCTATCTGTGCATTGCTTTCGCGACGGCCTGATACGAAAAATCCCATGATACCGGCGAGCACGCAGATAATTGCGACCACGACCATGAGTTCCACAAGGGTCATACCTTTTCGAGACTGATGAGGTGTCATGCGATGTCCTCCCAAACACAGACCTTTTCAGGAAATATATCAGATGAAACCGAGATTAAAAATGCTTATGGCGTGGTTCGTTTATTTTTTTAGGGGGAAGACTCCCCCTGCGCGTCTATTTCGCATGACAGCGTGGCTCAGCCACGTTGCCATGCGAAATACGCCGCTACCCCCTCATCGGTCAATGATTCACGATACTTCAATATTTTAATCCTGCCCATGGCTCAGCGTGGCAAAGCTGTGCTCCCTGAGAAGCTTGTCGCGCTGCGCGATCTGAAGGTCTGACTGAACCATCATGTGGCAGAGCTCCTCGACATTCACTTTGGGCTCCCATCCCAGGACGCGCTTGGCCTTCGATGCATCGCCCAGGAGCAGGTCGACTTCGGTCGGCCTGAAATAGCGAGGATCCACGCGCACGATGATCTCTCCTGTCGCAGTGTTCCGGCCGACTTCATCTATGCCGCAGCCTGACCATTCGATGTCGATCCCCACCTCTCTAAATGACATGCTGACAAAATCCCTCACGGTCGTGGTCACGCCCGTGGCGATGACATAGTCGTCGGGAGAATCTTGCTGCAGGATCCGCCACATCGCTTCCACATAATCTCCGGCATAGCCCCAGTCTCGCTTGGAGTTCAAATTGCCTAAATACAGGCATTTCTGATTGCCCATCGATATATTCGCCGCAGCCATTGTGATCTTGCGTGTCACGAATGTTTCCCCGCGGCGCGGGCTCTCATGGTTGAACAGGATGCCGTTGCTCGCATGGATGTGATAGGCCTCGCGATAGTTGACGACGATCCAATAGGCATACAGCTTTGCGCATGCATACGGTGAACGCGGATAAAATGGCGTCGTCTCGCGCTGGGGGGTCTCCTGGACGAGGCCGAAAAGTTCGGATGTGGATGCCTGATAAAATCGGACTTTTTTCTCAAGCCCGAGTATGCGGATGGCCTCTAAAAGTCTCAGGACTCCTACGGCATCGCTTTCTGCCGTGTATTCAGGGCATTCGAATGACACTTGCACGTGACTCTGAGCTGCAAGGTTGTAAATCTCATCCGGCTCGATCTGTTGAATCAGACGCACAAGATTGGAAGTGTCTGTCATATCCGCATAGTGCATGTGGAAGTGCGTGTTCGCGAAATGCGGATCCTGATAGAGATGATCGACTCGCTCGGTATTGAAGCTGGAGGAACGGCGCTTCAGACCATGAACATCATATCCCTTTGAGAGAAGAAGTTCTGCCAGATAGGAACCGTCCTGACCTGTAATGCCCGTGATCAATGCTTTTTTCATAACCGTGCTTCCTTTCTAATCTGCGCTGACCATAAAGTCCAGCATGGGAGGGAGGTATTCGTAATGATCTCTGTGATATTGGCTGCTTTTGGCTGACAAGATCAGGCCTGAGGATCCCGAAGATTCAGACAAAAGGATGAGCCGGGTCTGAAGCGCGCGCTTGGTTTCCGGATTTTCTTCAGTCATGACTGCTTGCTGAAGGAACTTTACTTTCGCTGAGACATCGTCATCATTCAAAAGGCCGGAAATGAGCATCGTGATATCCGGATCTGCATTCGGCTTCTGCATCGCGAGCTGAAGGTGCGTGATCGCATCCGAGCGAAGCTCCGCCTCTTTTTCCGGTGTCGTTTCGGGATAATAGGAGATGTTGTTGATCGCTATGGAATAATCATAATATGGATCGAGCGGGAACTGTTTTGCGCCCAGTGACAGATAGTGATTGGCGCGTTCAACGCTTTCGGCGGATATGTCTTCTGAAAAGACAGCGGCCACCGCGACCCAGCGGTACACCGCTTTGAAATCAGGATCCAGAGCGATCATCGCGTCAGCAAAGTTTTCCGCGAGATGCGCTTCATTCTTCAAATTGTTGTATTGGAGCGCGCGTATCCAGATCAGGTCTGCGAGAAATTCCTGCTGGCCGAGGCTCATCCACACCAGTGCGTCTTTGTTCGGCAATATGCTGTATTCATCGCGGCCCATGCTCTTGGGCGGTTTGATCTCCGTCTGCTGCGCGCAGATATAGGATATGACAAATGCGCACAGCGCTGTGAGCAGAAATGCGATAGATGTCAGAGTGGTCTTTGGTCTCATGCCTGTCCCCCAAATGAGCATTCGTCGAGCAGCGTCTGCACGGCAGGCAGTTTCTTGAATTCGTCAAATTCAGGGAACTGAAGTGCGTTGAAGAACATGTCCGGGTCTTCAGATGCGACGTATCTTGCGAGCGGAAGCGCATCGACGAACTGTCCTTTCTTTACGTACACGCGCATGAGCTGCATGTTCAGGTCTGTCGGGTAGCTTGATAGCGCAATGCCTGATTTGATTGCCTGTTCGGCATCCTCAAGTCTGCCCTGCTCGATATATGCGAGCGACATGTTGTAGTAAAATCTGTCCGATGACGGGTCGATTTTAAGGCCTGCTTTCAGACATTCGATGGCGGCGTCGAATTCACGAAGCTCGATGTGTGCGCATCCTTTTGTCAGAAATGCCATTGGGGAGGGATTTTTCACGCGCACGGCATGATCGAGATAATGCATGGCTTCCGGCATGTACCCCATATCGTAGAGCAGGCAGCCCAGGGTGACTGAAGCCTGTGTCATATCATCCGTATCTTTGTTCGGCGCTTCGGCATAATAGGCATAAGCCGCGAGCGGGAGGGCGTTTGCTGGCTGGAGGTTGTCGCAATAGAAACGCCCGAGCGCGCCGGGATTCTCTTCCGGATAGAGCGCGCAGAGCATTTCTGCCAGTTCGCGTCTGAGCGGAAAACATTCCGGGGCGACGAGGTTTGAAATCACGTAGACCAGATAATCGCGCAGGCTGTATACGCCTGCGGTCGTCAGCGCCTGCATGTAGACGTCCCTGAGCTGTGGCACGCGCATGATGAATTTTCTGAACAGGCGGTAAAAATCATATCCGCCAGCCTTATCGTTATATGCGAGGCGGTAAAGCGTATCCTGGATCCGGGGCAGGCTGCGGCGGCGCATGCCGAAACCGCTTGTCATTGCGCCGTAGTGGTACATCGCCTCATCTCTAGGCTGAAACACATAGCGCTCTGACCACAGCAGCGGCTGTGGCTCCTCAAACTCTGTGCTTGCTTCCACGATATCGAGCGCGCTTTCGATGCCCTGTTCGTCCGGATGAACCGGCTGCCAGCCGCACCCTTTGTACAGACGGTCCTCCCAGGCAAGGCCGGTCTGGAGCGTTTTGAGCGCCTTCTCTGGCATGTCCAGGCGGGCATAGATGCCAGCAAGCACGAGATAGAGCCTCGATAGATAGGGATGTCGCGTGAGGATATCGTGTATCTTCCAGATCACCATATAATGCGAGCCGTCTCTGATATCTCTTGCCTGAGCCTCGATCTCCGCGATGGGGTTCCATTCCGCCTTGGCGTGCGCATGCGCCCACGACATGAATTGGTGCAGAAAGGGATGATTGAAACAGCCATTCAGGATGTTGCGGTACCCTGTGGTACGGCCGAGGTTCCGGGCCATGTAATCCTTATGGAATGTGATAAGGCTCTGTCCCAGCTCGCTGGCGGTCTTGAGCTTGCGGTCTGCGGCCAGAGAGTCTTTGACCCTCGAGTCCTCTTCCGTAAGGCCATGGAACGTATAGAGATCGTCCTGCACGAAAATATTGAGAGACGCTTCGGCGTGCTCGGGATCGTTCAGGAAGTCTTGCACGCATGTGACGGCATAATTGAAAAACTGCTCATAGAGATCGATCTGGCCGAGCATATTGTTGGCAACAGGCCGCGCATAGATCGGGGCAGCCTGCGGATACGGCGGCACATCCAGCTGCCTGTACAGGATAGGCACTTCGAATTTGGGAATATCGGGGAGCCCGAAGAATTGGCAATCCTCAGACATGACCTCTAGCAGGCTCCTTGCGCCAGCATGGCCTTCAAGCGCTAGTCTGACAGCCTTTTGCGTTTCCGAGGGCGCCTCAAGGGGGCTGAAGAGCTGCCGGGCTTGTTCCTGGCCATGACATATCCGCCAGAACTGCTTGAGCATGATGTTGCTTAGCTCTGTATCCCGAATGAATGGCTGGCTTTCTGTCTTCAGTTCCGCATTGGCCGAGCGCCGCTTTGTGCTGAAGTGGTACCAGGAGGACCATTTGTTCCAAAAATCTTCCAGCGCCTGGTCGTCAAGAACAAAAGTCTGTGTCTCGGACTGGACCATCCATTTTTTGAAAGCCGTGCCATCCAGCGCGAACGGAAGTGGGTCAAAACCCGAAAGCGCTTCTTTGGGCGTTGCGGCACATACCTGGATGGTATTGTCATTCGCGGGCGCGATCACGTCCCCCGTCTCAAGGTTTGCTTTTCGGGCGGCAAGCGCGTGAAGCAGGCTCACAAAAACGTCCTGCATCCGTTTATTCTCTCTCAGGCTGGCGTCTTGCTGGGCGAAGACCTTGGCAAGCGACCGAAGGCAGATCTCGTGAAGCGCAGGCGCATCTGCAGGCGCGCCGGACTTTTCAGGCGATTTCTCCAGGTAAGACCTGAGTTTTGACCACAGCGCATGCCTTTCGCAGGATGCTGTTTCGGGATCAAGCTGTGCAAGAGATGCTTCGAACGCGCCAATCGCGCTGTCTCCGGGGTAATCGAACAGTACCCTTGAAAAATCCTGAAGATCGTTGTTCACGAGCGCGTCCGAGAGATATTCCTTCCAGTCCGTCTTGTTCGGCACCCTGTCTGTCTCCCCGAGCAGGATGAAGTTCAGATATTCTTCCGCTCCGGGGTATCGGATGAGCTTCTCGTGGAAAGTCTCCAGATCGACGCCGGTCTGGCGCGAGATCTCCATGTGGCGCACGATCTCGTTTCGGAGCGCGGTGGTCATGTCGATCACGCGTGGCTCGTCTGCCCTGTCCAGCATATTGATGAGCGCGCGGATCTCGATCATCATGCCGTGCCAGATCATCAGGCGGATGAGCACGCCGAGCATTGTCGTCTCTTCAGGCTGTATCACGCGGCCTTCGCACAGGGAGATATATCTGGCGGTATAGACGAACATCGCGAGATGGCAGCCAAAAATCTCCTTCATGTTCTCGCGATAGTTCAGCGAGGACGTGATGTTGAGCATGTAAAAAAGGAGCTTGTTGGCATCGTCATGATATGGGGAGAGCTTTTTGAAACGCGCGGTAAATTCGTTCGTCTTGAGGTAATTCGCGTTTCTGAGGATGTCGCCGATGAGCAGAAGATAGGCGATGTTCGGCCGGATCTGGCTGTTCCAGTCATTGATGTTTGTGCTGAACGACTCGATGAGGCTGAGCGCCTGATCGTAGCGCCCGAGCAGGAACAGGCCTCGGACAAGGTTGTAATACACGAGGCTGTCGTCCGTGCCGGAGACGATGGCTGCCGCATAATAAGGAAGCGCCTGGAACGTCCTGCCCGGCTGCATCAGGCGGATATCTCCGAGGCATGTCCAGGCAAACCAGTTCAGCGGATCGTATGCCACAAGGCACTGGAACAGGCGGAAGGCTTCGTCCGGACGGTCCATGTCGTAGTACAGGACGCCAAGGCTCATCAGGCTGCGACGGAAATCAGGGCTCGCGTCAAGGACTGCCTCGTGCAGCGCGATCGCGCGGTCTTTTTCCCCAAGCTCCACGCAGACATCTGCCATTGTGGACATGATCAGGACGTTGTCGGGGCACAGCGTGTTGGCGCGGTCAAGGTCGGCCTGCGCATGCTCGAACATGTTCTGAAGGCTGTAGGCGATGCCGCGGAGCAGGTAGTATTCAAATTCATCCGGAGAGGCCAGCAGGCACTTCTCGAAGTGGGCAAAACCGACTTTTTTGCGCCCGTGCGCGACCATGAAGAATGCGCCGTATGCTTCCATCCTCGGCGTCCAGCTGTCTGCCGCATGAAGCTTCGCAGATGCCCACCTGCTCTCGGCTTCCTCCATGTCACCGCACACGAGCGACAGAAGCGTGATCTCGAGAAGAATCTCGACCGTCTCATCGAGCTGATCGGATTCCTGCAGCCAGTTGCCGAGCTGTGTGACGCCATCGCTTACATTGCCGCGAAAAATACTTTCCCTGAGCTCTTTGAATTTCTTCTGAAATGTGGGTCTGAGCACGCCTGTCTCCGAATGGTTTCAAATTCAAAACTGTTGCACGACACATGCGCCACCATGTCATGGCGCAACACTCCATCATAGCACGACTTAACAGATTTGGGAAACTGCATAAATCTATGCGCCGGCAACCGTCAGAAACATTGCAGCCGCTTCCTCGCTCCAGGCTTGGCACCGCTTCATGTATGCGGCCGCATGGCGTCCGCGTATCGCTTGCGATAGCGGACGCGCGCGGGCCGTATGCGCGTCGCGCATAGGCCGCGGCAAAAATTCATAAATTTCTCTATCGTTGTCATCGCATCCGTTGACATCTTTCCTTGTTTCGCATTAGAAGACCTCGCCCGATTTTGGGGACGCAGTTTGCGCCGCCTCAAGGAGTTTATAAAATGGCGATCAAAATCCATAGAAAAGAAGAAGAAACAAAACAGGTCCTCGAGCCTGAGGTCCTGAATGCTGGCGGGAATGCCGGCGATTCGGACGGCCAGAAAGTCACCGTGACCGGCCTTGAAAATGACGATTTCCTGATCAAGTCGAACAATATCATGTCCTGGCTGATGGAAAACAGGCGCATGGTCGGCTTTGTCGTCGGGGTCGTCGTCGTCGTGGCGCTCGGCTTTATATTTTTCAACAGCCAGGCTGAAAAAAATGCGATCAGGAAGAGCAGCTTTATGACTGGGGCTTTCGAGACATATACGGCTCTGACGAAAGATGAAGCGGAGACGCTTGAAAAACAGCGCGAGGCTTATCTCAAACAGCAGGGAATCGCCGCAGAATCGGACGATATTCTCCGCGTCACCTATACGGTGAAAGATGACCAGACGCGCTATGCCATGATTGAAAAACATCTCAAGGATCACGTCCAGAAGATTCCCGGGGAGATCGTGGAGCCGACGGCCGAGCTGATGCTTGCAGGCGCGCAGGCAAAGATCAGAAGCGCTGCGGAAGCTCGTCCGGCCTACGACAAGGCTGCTGCAAGCTCGAGCGCTGACATCCGTCTCTTCGCCATGCTCGGCCAGGCCGAGATGCTCGTCGGGGAGCAGAAATATGATGAGGCGCTCAGCATGTTCGATTCGATCGCGGCCGCCAGCCCCGGGCTCAGCGCCTATGCCACGTTTGAAAAAGGCCGCATCCACGAGATCAAGGGCGAAAACGACAAGGCGATCGCGGCTTATGACCGCATCATTCGCGAGTTCCCGAATTCCGGCGACGACCAGAAGGCGCTCGCTCGCCTGCGCATCCTGACGCCGGACTGGGCAAACCACATGAAAGCGCCTGCCGCGCCCGCGCCTGCGGCGCCTATGGCTCTATAGGTGACACAGCATGACGAAATGCCCGATTCTCGTGTCGTGTGCAGTCTGTGCGGCCCTGCTCGCAGGCTGCGCGTCCGCGCCGGCAAGGCATCTCAGCGATCCGCCGCGCGCTGCGCAGTTCGATCTCGCGCTCGACTGGTTTTATGAGCTTGCGCCCGGCTTCGGAAAATATCTCGGCTCTACCCCGCTTGAACTCGGAAGCGTGAACGATATCGGGCAGCTGACGCTCATCTCTTCCTCGCTCGGAAAGGTCATCGCCATCGACAATGCCTCTGCTCGTGAAGCATGGCAACGCGATTTTGAGATGCCGGTCACCGCTGGCCCCGTCGTCCTGGATTCAGGCGTCTTCGTCGCGCTCGGGAATGGCCGCATCCTGCGCCTCAGCCTCAAGACTGGAGAGGTCGAATGGCAGTACGAGGCCGGCGTGGCTGTCGAGAACGGCCTGTCTGCGGCTGACGGGCTCGTCGCATGCGTCAATGCGAACAACCGCGTCTTCGTGCTCGACGCGAAAACCGGACAGCTCAAGTGGCGCAAGGAAAGGCCGCGCAGTCAGGACTTTTCGATGTACGGGCAGACGGCGCCCCTCATTATTAATGATATGGTCTATGCCGGTTTCTCGGACGGCTTCATCGTCGCTTATGCCGCCCTCAACGGCACGGCGCTCTGGAGCCGCGAGCTCGCGCCCAATGCGCGCTTCAAAGATGTCGATGCCTCCCCGCTGCGCGTCGGGGACACGCTCTATGTCGCAAGCTCTTCCGGCGGCCTCTATGCACTCTCGGCGGATGACGGGCAGACGCTCTGGCAGCGCGATATTCATGGCATCAGCTCCGTCAGGGCTTTTCAGGACAGCCTCTATGTCTCGTCACAGGACGGCATCTTCAGGCTCGACATGAGCTCTGGCGCGACCATCTGGCGGAATGTCATCCAGAAGGAGGCTCTGATCTCACCTCTGGCTGTCGGCAAGTCTTCGATTTATGCGTCTGTCCAGAAATATGGGCTCGTCGTGCTCGATCGCGCCAAAGGCGATCTCCTGCACATCATAGATATGGGCTCGGATTTCACTTCCGCGCCGGATTTCTCTCCCGGTGCGGTCACTGCGATGTCAAATCGCTCCACTGTCTATCGATATATCGTCGATGACGTGCCTGTAAACTGACGCATTCGAACGCATGCGCTCCGGCTCTGGGTTGCAGGCCGCCACATCGGAACTGAAAATTACATCGCCTCTCCTCTGGGATGGCGGTCTGGGGGAAATCCTTTCTTTGGGCTCAGAAGAAAAGATTTCCCCCAGTTCATTCTTACAAGGATTCCAGCATGAACACATTTGACCTCACGATTGGCTCGCGCAATGTATCATTCGAGACCGGCCTCTGGGCGCCGCAGACGAACGCAAGCATCGTCATGCGCTGCGGCAAGGCGGTGCTCCTCGTCACGGTCGTCGCCGGGGAGGATAATCCCGAACAGGATTTCTTTCCGCTGACGGTCGAATATCGCGAGCGCTTTGGCGGCGCAGGGCATTTCCCGACGGGCGCGGGCCGTCGCGAGCTCCGAAGCAGCGATGCTGAAACGCTTTCGAGCCGCCTCAATGACAGAAGCCTTCGCCCGCTCTTCCCGAAGGGCTATCGGAGAGAGACGATCGTGACGATCATGGCATTCTCCGGTGATGAGACGCTCGACATGCCGACGCTCGCGCTCAATGCCGCAAGCACGGCGCTCATGATCAGCGATATCCCGTGGGACGGCCCTGTCGTCGGGTTGCGCATCGTCCGCAAAGACGGCCGGTTCATATCATTCCCGACGCCGGAGCAGACGGACGGCTCGGACATGAACTTCGTGATCAGCGTCGCGCCAACTGGCATCATCATGGTCGAGGGCGGCGCATCCGAGGTCTCTGAGGACGACCTGCTCGAGTGCCTCGATTTCGCATCTGAAACAGCGCAGCCCATCCTCGAGGCACAGCGGCGTTTCCAGGCGGAATGCGGTCGCGAAAAGATGCCGCTCGTCCTTCCGGAGCCTGACGATCCATCCCTGCTTGCGCTGCTCAAAGATACTGAGCATGCCGTCCAGGATGCGTTGCACAAGGGGGACAAGCGCGAGCGTTCGCTCGCGCTCAAGAAGATTCGCGAGGTTGTGCTCGAAAATATCCGCGTGGAATCCGAGGCGCTCGGCGTGCCGTTCTCGAACTCGCATTGGGCTGATGCATTTGAAACGCTCGTCCGCGACAATGCGCGCTCGAACATTCTCAACGGGGAGCGCTTTGACGGCCGCAGGCTGGATCAGGTCCGCCCGCTTCAGAGCGCTGTCGGCGTGCTGCCAAACGCCCACGGCTCATCCTTTTTCTGCCGTGGCCTCACGCAGTCCCTGTCCACCTGCACGCTCGGCGGCCCGCGCGATGCGCTCAGGCTCGACAACATGTTCGGGTCGCAGGATTGCAGCTTTTTCCTGCACTACAACTTCCCGCCCTATAGCGTCGGGGAGGCTCGCGGGCAGAAGATGCCCGGCCGCCGCGAGATCGGTCATGGAATGCTCGCGCAGCGAGCGCTCTCTGCCGTCATCCCGCCTCAGACTGAGTTCCCCTACACCATCCGCCTCGTCAGCGACATCCTCTCAAGCGACGGGTCTTCCTCAATGGCGACGGTCTGCGCCGGCTGTCTTGCGCTGATGGATGCCGGCGTGCCGATCAAAGCGCCGGTCACGGGCATCGCCATGGGGCTGATTTCCGAAAATGGACGCCATGCGATCCTGACTGATATCGTTGGCGACGAAGACCATCTCGGCGACATGGATTTCAAGGTCTGCGGCACGAAACACGGCGTGACTGCCCTTCAGATGGATCTCAAGATCGAGGGGCTCAGCCGCGAGACGATGCATCAGGCGCTCATGCAGGCGCGTCAGGCGCGTCATTACATCCTCGATCATATCCTCAAGACGCTCCCCGTGCCGCGCACGAAGCTCGCTGAACATGCGCCCAAGATCGAGATGGTACAGGTTCGCAAGGCCGTGATCGGGGAGGTGATCGGATCGGGGGGCGCAAATATCCGCGCGCTCATGGCTCAGACACAGACGCAGATCGATATCGACGATGACGGTCTCGTCCGCATCTCGGGCACTGACGCTGCCGGCATCCAGGCTGCAAAGATTGCCGTCATGGCAAAGAACCGCCGCCTCTCGGTCGGCGATGTCGTTCAGGCTTATGTCCTCTTTGTCAAGCCGCCGTTCGTCCGCGTCGAGCTCATGCCGAACACCGAAGCGTCATTGCACTTTAACGATATCCAGTCGGATGGCGGCTTCATCGAAGACCGGTACAGACCCGGCGATCTCATCGCGGTGCGCATTCTCGGCACCGATGAGCGCGGCAATATCCGCATTGCGCAGGCCAATTAATCGCGTTGCCCGCGCTATGGCTTGCGCCATACGCGCAGGGCGCTCGCTTGGCCGGTCCAGAAGACCGGCTGCAGCTCGCCAGGGCGGCTATGCTGCGCATACGCCGCCTCTCTATCCATAGCTGTGGTGATGCTTCTCTCTCGGTGCATTCGCGCCGCCCTGCTTCATGCGAGGAGCACTTGGAGGCGCTGACGCTTCCACAGTTTATATCTATGTCGGCAGAATAGAGCCTGGCTGGAAGATAGAAATATCTAATTGATCGTCATGCCGATTGGCTTATTTGCGATAGTTTGCCCTGGCCCCTGAGGGTGTCGCATGTAAAAACTGATTTTTCGCGCTGGCCCCTGAGGGGGTCGCGTGTAAAAACTGATTTTTCGCGCTGGCCCCTGAGGGTGTCGCGTGTAAAAACTGATTTTTCGCGCTGGACCCTGAGGGTGTCACATGTAAAAACCAATTTTTCGCGCTGGACCCTGAGGGTGTCACATGTAAAAACCAATTTTTCGCACTGGCCCCTGAGGGTGTCACATGTAAAAACCAATTTTTCGCGCTGGCCCCTGAGGGTGTCGCGTGTAAAAACTGATTTTTCGCACTGGCCCCT
>JAFUEE010000142.1 GCA_017464085.1 Pseudomonadota bacterium | reverse complement strand
GCCTACATTATCGAGTATACTGACAATTGGCAAAACACGGGGAGGGCATACATTGATGCAAGTTCTCTCCAAAATTATGTTAGGTGATGTTCGCCGAGACTGGATTTCTGGTTTTTGCGAACTTTTATGGACACTACCGTTTTATGAGAATGGGTTCAACAGCCTCGAGGATCCGACATGCATCACAGAGAATCCCGGATTTTTCCAGGAATATATGATATCCATGTATGAAGCGCTTCCGGGGCCGGCTACATTTTCAGTGTTGATGGACGGCTCGAGCATATCGAGCAAGTTCGATTACAAGAAGCTTGTCAAGCAGCTGATGTGGAACATTCTGAATTCGAAGCATGAAGTGGGGAAAGGTTTTGAAGGATTTACCGAGCCGCTTCCGATAATTGCGAGCATTGATCCAGTGAGTGCCGTCATGCTGGATGGCATGGCTGAGGCGATTAAGCGCTATACAAAGTATACAGATAAGGATCTTTATCGGATTCAGCATCTGATCAGTTCATATTTCCAGGGGGTGGAGTCCATTCAGGCGGCGGCAAAAGAGTATTTCAGAACATATTTCAACAAGCGCATCAAGGGGCATCTGATGAATGAGAAGATGCTTGATGATGCGACAAAGTTCCGGAAAGAGACGGGCATGGAGAATGTCATTCCGCAGCAGTGGATGGTTCTTCTAGGACAGGAAGTTGAAAAATCTAGAAAGTACAACATGCACAGCACAATGTTTAGCAAGAGCGGTGAAGCGGTCAATACCAATCGAGCGAAATATGTGAAAGTCAAGCGTGGAAAGAATGCGCCCAAGCCCGATGAGAATGAGATTGTGGCGGAGGTGTATCTGAATGTGGATGTGAGCCCGACGAAAGTGAAAGACGGAAAGAATGTGAGCCGTTCGGAATTGTCAACAGATGTCGGTCATGCATGGCTGACGCTTAAGGCTCGGCCAGCGGGTGGTCAGGGGCAGGGCGTTCTCCCTGCAGATATTGAAGAAACAATGCAGAAGACTGATACTGGCGTGACGAGTGTCAATATCATTCGTGCCAAAGGCGAGACGGCTGTGGGATTTTATCCGTTGCAGAATGATTTTATAAATCAGGATAGAAAAAAGTATCAGAAGCGAACGGATGAAAACACGCGAAATAAAGATGCGAATGCCAATGTATTTAACCAGGCATTGCTGGATATCCGTAAAAACAAAGGATTTACGCTTGGTGCTGGTAGTGTGGAGCGCGACCAGACACAATATACAGGATTTAATCCATTATTTAAGGATGTGACGGGACGCGTGGAGGAGCCGGATGATCAGCATACGCCGAAGGGGCGCAAAAGATACACGCTGACGCGCAAGCAGTTTAAGCAGATTTATGCGTATGTGGAAGCTCACCGGACGCATGCTTATAATTTGGAAACATATAACTGCACGACGTTTGCAACGCATGCATTGCGAGCAGCGGGGCATCAGGCATCAGGTTCTCGGATGGGTATTTGCTATCCTGCGAAGTTATATCGTGAACTTTATGATGAAGCCAAACGCGATGCGAGAAATCACAATCGGAACAGTGATGTTCAGCTTTTGAAGCTTGCCGCGAATGAGTCTCATGGCAAATTCACGGCAGGCAAGACTGGTAATGGTGCAGATGTTCGCGTCAAGGGCGTTGAGAAGTTTGATATGGTCGAAAAATATGTCGATCATTCAGAAATCATATTGCGTAAGATTGAAATCAATCCTGAAAAAACAGAAGAGTATAAGGATGAGTTTATCAGTAGTTTTATCAATTTTATGAATACACGATCTTTTGCGGAAGGGCAGCATCTTTTGACGGAAGCTAATCGTATGTTTGTTTTGAAGCCGAAAGAGATGCAGGCGCTTCTCTATATCCAGGAGCATTTCAGTCACTTGAAGAAGCCGTTGTATGATTATGTGAATATGCCTCTTTCGCAGGTAGGTGATTTTATGGATCATATAAGCGTTGCTGTATCTAAGGAGGATTTTGAGGCGACATTCAGCAGTGATTATCCGGCGATTGTGGCGAAGTTAATGCGCGTGCCATTTGGTTCAGCGGATTATCGGAAGGGGAAGGATATTCTGGTAACTTATCCCAAGAAGGATTTATCCAAGCATATTGTTGAAACGATTAAGAATTTCCCGGCCAGCAAGGATCTTGTCTTATCATTGCTCGATCTTTCATCCTGCGGGGTATTTAATGACAGGAAGAATATATTTAATCAGCGCTTGATGGAGCTGAATGGCGGAAGCAATGAACAGGTCTTTCAGTTTATCGTGGAGTCGCTTCGCGATCCGAGAGTGGATGATATGATAAGAGGGCGTCTGCTTGTGCTGATGGGGAATATGATTTCCAAACATTCAGATCCTTCTCAGTGTGTCGAGCCGTTGACAGCCTTGAAGGCGGAGGGGCATCTTTCGGATGCAGCATATAAAGTGCTGATCAAGGAGGCGCAGAAAGAATCTAAGAAGAAGTGAAGCTGTCAGCGCGCGTATCGCCGCAAGGCGATAGCGCGCTGCCTGGAGGCCGTATCGGCGGCTTGGCCGCCGATAGGCCGGGAGCCAGGCGTATGCGCCGATGGCGCATAGCCGGAGCGGAAACAATATAATTTGTGTGATGCGCATCCAGCGCATATTTTTTAACAATTTGCGGAGAAACACATGGCAAAAGAAAGTACGCCCAAGCCAACCAAGCCGTCCAAAGCAGCCAAATCGCCTGTCAAACGAGCGGAAACAGAGGAGAAACCAGAGCTTCTGCAGGATGACAGTGCGGCAGAGGCGATGGCAATTTCAGCTGAAGATGAGGAAATATATACCTATCCTGTCGAAGAGCCAGATGATGATGATGAGGTGAGATTAGAAGACGGGGAGGCATTGGTCGCACAGATCGAGGACAGGATAGCCGATGACTGGCGCGCTGAATATGAAGATATGGATGCTGAGGAGCAGCAGCAGACGCTTTATAATGTTCTTGTAGAGCGAGTGTACTGGCATATTGCATATTATATGCGTCGATTTCCGGAGCGTATGGGCAGCGCGCGGCCGATGTATTCGGATCGGTGTGTCGGTGTGGAAGAAGTCCGTGAGCTGATGGGTAAGGAAGAGAACACGGGATTTTCGGAGCAGTGGCTTGAGGCGAATGCCATCCCGGAGATTGATGAGATCGTTGAGCGCCTTGTCGTTTTGAATGCGCAGATCGAGACGATGATGTCGTGCAGGAACGACAGCGCGATTGCGCGTCTGAAGGAGAATTTTGGGCTTTCTGATCTTGAGCTGACGATATTGGCGACGCTTTCGATTGCGATGAATGAGGAGTCGATCATGCGTCTGATGTGCGTGGCGTGGGCAGATTTTAGCGTGCGCCTGCCGACGATTACGTTTATAGCCAATTTGCTCGGGGATACGCCCGAGGCATTTATGGCAGTGAAGCGTGCGCTTCGTTCGGAGGGGACGTTGCGCCGGATGCGTCTGGTGGTTGCCGAGCGTCATGGCCTGTTTCCAGGGAATACGCCGCACATCTATACGCCGCTGAGTGTGGATCAGGAGGTGATTGACACGTTCTGTGGGTATGCGCGCGAGAGCGAGCTTCCGCCGAATACGACGCTTTATCGCCGTGGTCTGGCGCTTGACAAGCTGGTCTATGACGCGCAGGTGGTGGATCAGATCAAGTATGCGCTGAAGACGCCCGGCGTGACGCTTGGGCTGACGGGTCCGAAGCATTCCGGCCGCCGGACGCTTCTGTGTTCGATCGCGATACCGCTTTTGAAACGTCCGATTATGGAGATTAATATCGAGCAGGAATTTGAGCCTGTGCCTTATAACCAGATGGTGGAGCATTTGAAGGATGTGCTTCGTCGGGCGCTTCTGCACGGGTGTATTCTTGTATTCCGTTTTGACGGCGTGGAAGCGAATGAGGAAGTGATGCGCAAGCTTGGGAGCCATCAGTCGGAGCTTTCGCATGTTGTCGATCAGTTTCCGGGAAAGCTTGTCTTTTTTGGGAACAAGGTGCAGACAGCGCTCGATAAAGAGCTTAAGGCACCGATATTTATCAATATACCGCAGCTGAGCGTTGAAAAGGCCGAAGAAGTGTGGCGGATCAATCTGGAACCATATACGGATGAGGATCAGGCGCGTCGTCTTTCGATCGCATTTTCGCGCAACTATTCGCTTCCGATCGGCAGTATTATCCGAGTGGTCAATGCGGCTGTCGATGCGCAGCTGACGAAAGGCGTTGAGAAGATTCATCTTCAGTCGCATCATCTTCTTCGCGAAATTGGAAAGAGTTTTGATCATCAGCTTGGGACGCTTGCTGAAGTATCCGTGAGCGATATATCTATTGGCGGTGTGGTTCTTACAGAGGAATGCAAGGGCCAGGTCAAGGAGATATTGCAGTATGCCAAAAACCTGTACACGGTGCTTTATACGTGGGGGTTCAAACAGCGTTCGCCTTATGGCAACTCTCTGTCGATGCTTTTTGCGGGTCCTCCTGGAACGGGCAAGACGCTTTTGGCGAATGCGCTTGCGAATGAGCTTGGCAAGGTTCTCTACCGTGTTGATCTTTCCCGGATTGTAGATAAATATATTGGGGAGACGGAGAAGAATCTGTCCAAAGTATTCGACGAGGCAGCGAAGGCGCAGGCGATTATATTATTTGATGAGGCGGATGCGTTATTTGCAAAGCGCACGGAGGTGAAATCATCGAATGACCGCCATGCGAATCAGGAGATTAATTTCCTGCTTCAGAAATTGGAGTCGTATAATGGGATTACGATATTGACGACGAATCTGTCGAAGAGCATTGATGATGCCTTCCGTCGTCGTATGCGATTTATCGTAGATTTTCCGATGCCTGATGCGCGTGCGCGCGCGTCGCTTTGGAAGCGCATGTTGCCGCCGGATGCACCACGCGAGGCAGTCATTCGTTGGACTTGGCTGGCAGAGACATTTGAGATGAGCGGCGGTCATATCCGCAATGCCGTTCTCAAAGCGTCTATTGCAGCAGCGGCCGACAATGCCCCCATCGGCACATCCCATCTGGCGAAAGCCGCGATAGATGAAGCGCATGCCATGGGTATGCTCCTTCGCATCGAAGATGGGGAGTATGATGAGTATGAGGGTGAATTTGACAGCGATGACGATGTTTATAAATGGTAAGGATTTGTGTATCAATCAGTCATACGTCTGATTGCGCGTATGCAGTGGGGCAGGCCCCCGCTGCATAAATGGAGATGGGGCGGTTTGCATCATATCATGATCGGGCATTAAGAATTATTCAGAGGTTTCTTGAATTAAGCCATGCAGCGATAGATCATGAAGTAATGTGCGACCGTGCCTAGGACGATGAAGACGTGAAAGATTTCGTGGCATCCGAAGCGCGGATTGTTTCGCCCGGGCCATTTGATGGCGTAAAGGACGCCGCCGATGGTATAGAGAATGCCGCCCAGGATCATCCAGAAGAGTGGCTGAGTGCCAGCAGCCTGATAGATCATGGGGACTGTGATGATGCTGATCCATCCCAGGGCGATATAGACGCTCGCGGTGAGTTTTCGCGGTGCGTTGATCCAGAAGAAGGAGAGCAGGCAGCTGCCGACCGCGAGCGTCCAGATGAGCGCCAGAATGACGGTGCCAGCGGTTCCCGCAAGTATGGTCAGGCACAGGGGGGTATAGGTGCCTGCGATGAGCAGGTTGACAGCCATGTGGTCGATCTTGCGCAGGAGGATTCTGCCGTTCACTGTGGTGTGGATTGAATGATAGAGCGTGCTTGCGGTGTAGAGTATGACGGATGTCGCGCAGAAGATGCAGAAGCCGGCGATTTGTGCGCCGCCGTGCATCGGAATAACTTTATAGAGCATGAAGAAAGTGCCGATTGCGGAGAGCAGGATACCGGCACCATGGGTGATTGCAGACCAAGGGCGAAGCCCATCATAAGGCGTTCGGCCCTTTTCCATCGGCCGACTGCCAGTGCCAACATATTCTTTTACTTCTTTTACATTATCCATCTCGATTTTCTCCATCAAATATGCCTGCATCAGTTGCTAGGCATCGATAGGCGTATCAAGATGATGTCATCGCGATGTCACGGGGATGTGTTATTTTTTTGCGTGCGGGATGTTCCCATTCCATGCGCTTCACAAATCCCAGTGCCAGTGGATTTGAATGCCTTTCTCTAATCTCGCCTCTTAAATCCCCCATTGTGGCGGGGGACTTTGAGGCATCAAGTTGTTTAAATTCGTTTATATTAGGGAAGGTCTGAACAATTGCTGGCTTTTGGACAATAGTATTTCTGGAACATAAGTTTTGTGCGGGCGAGACGCCCGCATCCCCAGGAGGTTTTCGAATTATTCAGAGCTTCCTTAGGCGATTTCTAAAGGGAGGTCTGAACAAT
>JAFUEE010000141.1 GCA_017464085.1 Pseudomonadota bacterium | reverse complement strand
CGTTCCACGGAACGTCTTTACATCGACATCATATCATGCCAAAGCATCATATCACATCTCTGCTTCGAGATCAGCTTCTCAGCCGTCTCTTTTAGGCTCGCACTTCTGCTTGTTTCTCTCTCTTCTTCGGTTTTCAATTCTGTCGAGGACTCATTTTTGAGCCCGTCAACGAGATGCGGCTTATACGCGCACTTTCCGAGATCGTCAAATTCTTATTTTATTTTTTTTGCGATGGCGATTTTCCGACGGCACCCCAAAAATTAAGCGCGCCGCATCGCGGCGCAACCGCCAGCACCCCAAAGGGGTGCTTGATAACAGCCGTGGGTGAGCGTAGCGTAACCCACGGCTAATGCGCGGCGTATCGCGCAAGCGATAGCCGCGCCCAATGAAGAGCCGTTCGGCCGAACAGCTCCGGACCCACGTATGCCGCAAGGCATAGGCGCGACACGCCACAGGCACGCGAGGCGTATGCAACGCATAGCTCCCTGCACACGCATTCCGAGAAACGAACTTTTTGAACGTTTTTGACATATCGTGCTATAAGACAATGTAATGGCAGGAAGAATTTACATTTTCGGCCTGCTTGTATTGGACGCTTTCGCGCCTTGCCTGCCGGATGCTTATGCCGGCGTATCGGCAAAGCCGATAGCCGGCATCACGCCGCGTATCTGCCAAAGGCAGAAAGCGGCTGTTCAACATTTCACAAAGTCTCAAACATGCTCCCACTGATCACAGTTCAGAAACTTGGCAAATCTTATGGCGCAAAAAGCGTCTTTGAAGACCTCTCGCTCATCCTCTCCGAACACGAAAAAATTGGCCTAATCGGCCACAACGGTTGCGGAAAGTCCACATTCCTTAAGATTCTTGCGGGGCTGGAATATCATGACGACGGGGAGATTGTACATCATAAGAAAATACACATCGCTTATCTGCCGCAGAATCCTGTCTTCGCCGAGAACGATACGCCTCGAGAACTTGTATCGCGCGCTCTGCAGCCAAGAAAAGACAGAATCCTCGCGTACGAGAACCTCTGCGAAGCGATTGCTTCTGTCAGTGACCAGGCGGAACTTGAGCGCCTGAGCCATGAACAAGAACAGCTTCAGGCTGAAATCGAACAGCATGGCGGATGGGAAATGGATCACGAAATCGAAGGCATGCTTCGCAGGCTCAATCTCCCTGAAGATGTGCTAGACCAGCCGATGTGCGCGCTTTCAGGAGGCCAGCAAAGAAGAGTGGCGCTCGCAAGAGTACTGCTCGAAAGACCTGATGTCATGCTGCTCGACGAGCCGACAAACCACCTCGATACCATGACTGTCGAATGGCTTGAAAGTCTGCTCAAAGATTTTAGAGCAGCAATTATCCTCGTCACACATGACCGCGCCTTCCTCGATGCCATTGCAACGCGTATCATTGAAATTCATAAAAGCGAGCTTCTCTCCTTCGCTGGGAATTACGTCAATTTTGTCGAACAGAAAGCCGCACTGATGGATTTGCGCAAAAAAGAACAGGAAAAATATGCCAATCTGCTCGTGACGGAACTCGACTGGCTTCACCGCGCGCCGTGCGCAAGGGGCACAAAAGCGAGAGCGCGCATCGAACGCGTCGCTGAAATCCAAGAAAAGGCAAAGGTTATTCACGAAAATTCGCTCACGATGAGCTTTTCTGCTGATGCACGCCTGGGAAACATCATCATCAATGCTGAGAAAATCTCAAAATCCTATGACAAACCGGTCTTCAAACCGTTCGATTTCACACTGAGAAAAGACGACTGCTGCGCTGTAATCGGCCCCAACGGCTGCGGCAAAACAACCTTGCTCAATGTCCTGACGCGCAAAATTGATCCGGATTCCGGATCCGTGATTATCGGAAAAAATACGCACATCGCATACCTGTCGCAGCATCGCGAAGAACTCAATCCGGACGACACTGTCTATGACTCGCTGGGGGCTGGCGATCACGTCTATATCAACCATGAAGCCGTGCAGAAACGCGGTTTTCTGGCACGCTTCCTGTTCGATGTGCCAGAACAATCCAAGCGAGTTTCCTCACTTTCCGGCGGAGAAAAATGCCGCCTGCTTTTTGCGCGCCTCATGTGCACGAACGCAAACCTTCTGGTGCTCGATGAGCCGACGAACGATCTCGACATCGATTCCTTGCAGACACTCGAAAATGCTCTCGACAGCTATGATGGCGCCGTGCTCTTTGTCACACACGACAGATTCCTAATCAACCGCATTGCAACTGCCGTGCTCGCGTTCGACGAGCGCGAACAAACGTTCGTCAGATACGAAGGCGATTACGATTTCTACACACTGTGCAAAAAAAAGGCGGATGACGAACGCGCTGCAAAAGAAGCCGCAAAAGCCGCAAAATCAAAACCAGTCGTTCAAACACAACCCGATACCCCAAAGAAACCTCGCAAGCTCACGTATAAAGAAGCAGAGGAACTCAAAAATATCGAAAATGTCATTCTGGAAACAGAAAGCCGAAAGGAAACGATTGAATCCGAAATTGCTGATCCAGAAACATACAAAATACCTAATCGTGCAAAGGAATTAAGTGATATACTCGATAAGGTGAACGCAGATATCGACGCGCTCTACGAGCGCTGGGAGTATCTGTCCGCTGTCGAACAGGGAAAAGTCTTGAGTTGAAGGACATCGTTATGAAACACATCACGCCACTAGCACTTCTGTTTGCTTTGATCATGGGCTGTGCAGATGAAAAGCCGACCCTTATCCATCCCTGCCCGAACTCCGATAGGCTGTTTGTAGGAAAATGTGGTTGCGACAGCGAAGAAATCACCCTGCCTGATGGGTCCACGACTTGTAGCGCAATTACTTGTGATCAGGATTCTTTATGTGACGGAAATTGCACAGATTTGACCTCTGATCCCAACAACTGCGGCAAATGCGGTAACAAATGCGAAGAAAACGATAAATGCATCGCCTCCGAATGCAAACCCGATTGCAAAGGCGACGAATGCAACACATGCATGAAAGATGGACAAAACATCACATGCGAAGATGGCACAACATGCAAAAATGGCGATTGCTACTGCGGCGAAACAATTTGTGCTGACGATGAATTCTGCAATAAGGGCACCTGCACCAAATGCGATGCGAATGCCACTTATAACAAAGACCTCAAGCGATGCATCTGTAATGAAGGCTATGTCGATATGATAAACTTCTATGATGATGTCGACATGTCTGACAAAACAAAAAATTACAAATGTGAACAGGGATTTTGCGAAGACAAAAACCTCATGCTTGTGGATGAAAAAACAAATAGATGTGAATGCAAGTCGCCATTTACCCTCGTCGATTATGACAATGGTAAATTCCAAAAAAAATGCGACTGCAACTCAAAAGAACACAAAGTAAAAAGCAACAACAACAACTTGTGTATATGCGATCCGGCAGGCAACTGGCATGAGAAAAGCGGTACCTGCGTATGCCCCCCAGATGCTGATTATGATGAAGCAACCGACTCATGCATCTGCAAGCAGCCCGATAATGACGGAAAATGCGTGTCCCCATGCGTACCCCCATTCGTCTGGTCAGAAGAAGCAAATAAGTGCGATTGCCCGAAAGGTACAACTGAAAACATCAACCATGAGTGCGTCTGCAATACAAAGCTCGGATTCATCACCGATCCTGATACCAAAGAATGCGTCTGCAATGCAGAAAAAGGCTGGTTCAGCGACGGCAATGGCGGCTGCAAAACCGACTGCAAAGGCGAATCCAAATGGAACGATGAACTGCAGACCTGTGAATGCACTTCAAAGAGAGAAGCTTGGTCTGTCGAGGAAAACGCATGTGTCTGCGATACCGAAAAAGGCTGGATCACCGGACAAGATGCCGGAACCTGCTACTGCAACCAAGATGGACACTGGATCTTCACTGAAGGCATCGGCTCGTGTCAATGCCTCTCCCCACGCAAAAACTATACAGGCAACTGCGCATGTAATGCAGAAGACGGCTGGATAGAAGTCGATGAAACTCACAAACCAAGTGACGGAAACACGCCAGAAAGAAATTGCATGTGCGACGAATCCAAAGGCCTGATCGCCTCTCAGAAAAAATGCATCTGCAACGCAGAGAAAGGCTTCACCGGAGAAGGCATCGACTGCAAATGCGCGGATGGCAAAACAAATGTTGACGGTCAATGCGTGTGCGATACCCCAAATGGGTACAAAGATAATGGAAACGGCGCCTGTGTCTGCTCAGATAATAAAGTTTCCAAAGACGGCAAGTGTGTCTGTGACGAACAAAAAGGACTCACCGAACAAAATGGCGCTTGCGTCTGCAATACAAAGCTCGGCATGACCGCCCCAGCAGGCGAAGGCGAACCTTGTGGCTGTGACGAAGCAAACGGCTTCATCCGTAACGAAAACCAGTCTCAGGAAAATCCCGCCTATTGCACATGCAAAGAAGGACACTACATCAAGACTACAGCCGAACCACCTGTCTGTCAGGCATGCCCGGATGGCTCCAGACCCAATGCCGCCCTCTCCGGATGCGATTGCGAATCCGGTGAATTTGATGAACAGGAAAACACCTGCAAGCCGACTGTCGAACCTTAAGACCTGACTGCATATCCTTTATATATACGATGCCGCGTGCCGTCATGGACACGCGGCATTTTTTTGCTTGCCACATTCCAAACGGTGCCTAACCTACTGCGCTCGTAAAAACGGAACACCCGTTTTGCATCACAGTCACTCATTGCCCCAATTGGGGATTGCCGAAATCATGTTTTCGGCACGATAGCCAGGAGGATTTTATGGAACGTTTTGAATTTCGGTCTGAAACAAAAGAGCTTCTTCAGCTGATGGCACACTCTCTCTATTCGAGCAAAGACGTTTTCCTTCGCGAACTCGTCTCCAATGCATCCGATGCGCTCGATCGCCGGCGTTTCGAAGCTCTGACCGACCCTTCAAAGCTCACTGAAGGTGAAAAACTCGAAATCAAAATCTACGCCGACAAAGCCGCGCACACACTCACCATCGAAGACAACGGCGACGGCATGACCAAAGAGGATATGGTCAACAACCTCGGCACAATCGCTCACTCCGGCACAAAAGCCTTTGTCGAACAGCTCAAGGCTGCTGAAAATCAAGACCAGGCAAACAACCTCATCGGCCAATTCGGCGTCGGCTTCTATTCGGCTTTCATCGTCGCAGACAATGTCACCGTCACGTCCAAACGCGTCGGCCAGGATAAAGCCTTCACGTTCCGCTCCAACGGCGACGGGTCATACACCATCGAAGATGCCGAAAAAGATACCGTCGGCACCAAAATCGTCCTCGAACTCCGCAAATCTGACGAAGAAGATCAGCTCTCCGATTTCACCGATGATTATGTCATCAAAAGCACGATCAAGAAATACAGCGATTTCGTACAATATCCCGTCATGGTCGAATGCGAACACAAGCATCACCGCGAAGGCGTCGAGGAAGCCGAAGGCCACGACTCCAGCACTTGCAATGATCCCACGCACATGGTCACTGAAAAAGTCTGGGAACAGGCCAACTCCATGAAAGCCATCTGGCTCAAAAATGCCTCCGAAGTCACTGACGAAGAATATAACGAATTCTACAAACACATCACTTATGACTGGAGCGATCCCCTCTTCCGGCTCGCTGTCAAAGCTGAAGGCACGATGGAATATCGCGGCCTCCTCTTCATCCCTGAGCGCGCCCCCTATGACATGAACTACCGCGATGCCAAATACGGCCTCCGCCTCCACGCTCAGCACGTACTCATCATGGAACAGTGCGCCGAGCTCCTCCCAGATTATCTACGCTTCGTCAAAGGCGTCATCGATTCCTCCGATCTCAGCCTCAACCTCTCTCGTGAAATTCTTCAAAAAGACAGAAGCATCTCCACAATCAAAAAACATATCACAAAGAAAATTCTCGACCTCCTCCAGAATACTGCCGAAAATGATCCCGACAAATACTATAAATTCTGGCAGACCTATTCGCGACTCATCAAAGAAGGGGCCGCAAGCGACTACGACAACAAAGAAAAACTTCTCAAACTCATGAAGTTCCAGTCCACCTTCACGCTCAATGAAGAGGACAAAAAAGAAGAGAAGCCCGAAGATAACAAAGATGATAAAAAAGTTATCCTCACTTCCTTCGATGAATATATCAAACGTATGCCGTCCGATCAGACCGATATCTATGCGATTACCGGCGAATCCCTCGAAGTCGTCAAAAACAGCCCGCACCTCGAAGCCTTCAACCAGAAAGGTTACGAAGTCCTCTATCTCGTCGATCCATACGATGAAATCCTCTTCAGCCAGATCACTGATTATGACGGCAAAAAAATCGTCTTTATCGGACGCGGCGAAGTCGAGCTCGGCAGCGATGAGGAAAAGAAAGCCAAACGCGAAAAACTCGAATCTCAGCAGAAAGATTACAGCAACCTGATTGACAAACTTAAAGCAAGCCTCGGTGATGAAGTCGAAAGCGTCCGCCTCTCCAGCAGGCTCACGACTTCCCCGGCCTGCCTCGTCGGCCTTGATGGCGATGTCAGCCCGCACCTCCAGCGTATCATCTCCAAAATGGGCAACACGAACATGCCGATCAGCAAGCGCATCCTCGAAATCAACCCCAACCATCCGCTCCTCGTCAAGCTTCAGGCAAAACTCTCCAGCAATGCCGACGACCCAATCGTCAGCAAATACGCTCAGCTGCTCTTTGCGCAGTCACTGCTCGCTGAAGGCTCCCCGCTCCCCGATCCCGTCGAATATACAAAACTCGTCACCGAGCTGATGGTCGATTCACTCTAATCTATATATTCCCTCTTATATCTCTTTGGGGCGGCGCTATGGCCTCACGGCCATACGCGCCGCTTTCGCGCGGCCTATCGTTCCCACGATACGGCCGCGCTTTTTTTATATGCTCGCCATCAAATGCACTCCCCCTCAGGCGCCCCCTCCATACCAGCTATGGTGAACACTTAACTTCATCTTTGCCATACGGATACCAAAGTTATATCCTCGATTCTGCAGCCGCCCCCCGTGGCAACCCCAATATACATACCGCCAAAACACCGAATACTGTCCACTTATACAAATATTTCACTTTTCCTCCTCATGGGTAATCGATATCTCAATAGGATCATCCGGAAAATCGAGCGTCTGCGTCGGAAATGCAAAGTCTGTCCCTGCTTCATGCACGATATCCATAATCGCAAGCATCAATTCCTGTTTGAGTTTCACATGATCCTTATATTTAGTTTTCTTCGTATAAGCCACGACCGTCACATTTAAGCTTGATGATCCAAACTCATTAAAATATACATAATGCTTGTTCGCTTCATACTGATCACCGTGCGTTTCTATGAACTTTTCTATATTTTTCACAATTGTCCGAAGCTGGGCAACACTCGTCGAATATAAAACACCAAAATTGCAATCCATCTTTGTCTTGACCTTGCCGCGGCGATCAATCTTCGTCGTCGTCAGCAACTGGTTCGGAATCACAACAATCGTATCATCAAACGTATGAATCTTCGTCGAACGCATCGAGATATCCTCAACCGTTCCCGAAATACCGTCAATCGTCACCCAATCCCCAATATCAAACGGCTGATCAAACAAGATGACGAATGAACCAAAGATATTCGAAAGCGTATCCTTCGATGCCAACGCGATTGCCGCACCACCGAGGCCAAGACCGGCCAACAGCGACGATATCGAATACCCCATGTTCTGCGCCACAAACAGAACACCTATTACCATCAAAATCGCCCGCAGTATGCTCATCAAAATCGGGACGAGCATCTCCCCAAAATGAATCCCGTTCTTTTTGGCCTTCTCAAGCGCCAACGGCGTAAACACAGTCTTAATCAGGTTCAGCAAGAACCAGATCAAGCACCACATGCTGATCGCCTGCAACGCCGTGATGATAATCCTAAACAGCTCTACGCCCCACGATGGCGTATCGACAATCGTAAAGCCGAGCGAACAGCCGACTGTCACAAAAAACACATGCAATGGCTTTTGCAGTGCCTCAATGATCTTCGAAAAATTCTGTATCACACGCAAGCCGACAAAACTTGCACGCATCCTCGTCCGATCCGCTGCTGACGCACCTGCGTCTTCAAACTTCTCAGAATCACCTTCTGCACCATCTGAAGCATTCTCCGCACCACTTTTTTCCTGCTTCTGAGCCTTTTCTTTCTCTTCTTCCTTGATTTCCTCGAGAAGGCGTGCTTTGCGCAACTGATGACGCTTCAGCAATAGGTTGATCAGCCAAATCGAGAACTTGTCCGCTGCCATGCCAAGACACACGAACAACAGGATGATCAATACATCCTGAACCGAAATTTCAAATATCGAATACTGCAGAAACGAAAACATAAGGGAATAATCTCTGAGGACATCAAAAATTTCTGTATCTCGCCCGTCATCTCGCCGCAAAAGCACCCCAAAACAGCGACACAGGGTTCAATCCAAAATAAAGAACAACCCCAAATTTCGCCTAGTTATTCCATCACGGCCGTTTTGGACACAAAAATCATCCAACTTTCAGGCAAATGAAATCCCCATCAAGACTCACCAATTCGTTCCCAACTCCTCAAACCAGCCCATAAAAAGTCCCCAACGCCTCAAACCAGCCCATAAAAAGTCCCCAACTCCCCAACCGCAAACCACCAACTCCCACAAAATCACGCCCCCATCGCCTTTCTTTAGGAAGGGGGTGGGGGGGGAAACCCTTTCTTTGGGCACCAAAGAAAGGGTTTCCCCCACAAAAACACCCCACCAAAAACAAAAAAAGCGGCAGAGCTTAGGCCCTGCCGCTTCGAGAGAGATCAGCCTGCCCCTGCAGGCTGCCCTAAAAATTAATACATGCCGCCCATGCCGCCCATGCCGCCCATACCACCAGCCGGCATTGCAGGAGCCTTGTCTTCCTTAGGAAGCTCGGCGATCATGGCATCTGTCGTCAACAGCAAACCGGCGATACTCGCCGCATACTGCAACGCGCTGCGCGTCACCTTGGCAGGATCGATCACGCCAGAGGCGAACAAATCTTCATATTTGTCTGTCGCAGCATTATACCCGAAACCGTCTTTGCCCTCGCGGACTTTCTGAACGACGATCGAGCCATCCACGCCAGCATTTTCAGCGATCTGACGCATCGGTTCTTCAATTGCGCGGCGAACGATATCGACGCTGAACTGCTCATCGCCATTGAGCTTAAGGCCATCGAGCGCTTTCTGAGCGCGGACAAGCGCCACACCGCCACCCGGAACAATGCCTTCTTCGATTGCGGCACGCGTCGCATTCAGAGCATCTTCCACGCGCGCTTTCTTCTCTTTCATCTCGACTTCCGTCGCGGCACCGACCTGGATCACGGCAACGCCGCCCACGAGTTTCGCAAGACGTTCCTGCAGTTTCTCGCGGTCATAATCCGACTTCGTCTCAGCGATCTGAGCGCGAATCTGGCACACACGCGCCTGAATATCCTCAGCTTTGCCCGAACCATTCACGATCGTCGTGTTATCTTTATCGATATTGACGCGCTCGGCCTCGCCGAGATCCTCAAGCGTCGCATCCTCAAGCTTCATGCCGAGATCAGCCGTAATCAGACGACCGCCGGTCAGCGCCGCGATGTCTTCCATCATGGCCTTGCGGCGATCGCCAAAGCCAGGCGCCTTCACCGCCGCAACCTGCAGCGAACCGCGCATACGGTTCACGACCAGCGTCGCAAGTGCTTCATTTTCAACGTCTTCCGCGATGATGATCAGCGGACGGCTCTGACCGGCAACTTTCTCAAGAATCGGCAGCAATTCCGCCATGCTCGAAATTTTCTTGTCATAAAGCAGAATTTTCGGCTTGTCATACTCAACCGTCATACGGTCGCTGTTCGTCACAAAATAAGGCGACAGATAACCGCGATCAAACTGCATGCCTTCCACGACTTTCAGCTCGGTCTCAAGCCCCTTGGCCTCTTCGACCGTGATCACGCCGTCTTTCCCGACTTCCGCCATCGCCTTCGCGATAATCTCCCCAACCGTGCGATCCGCGTTCGCCGAAATCGTACCGACCTGTTCAATCTCATGGTCGCTCTGCGTCGCGCGCGCAATCTTCTTGAGCTCCGCAACCACAGCTTCCACTGATTTATCAATGCCGCGCTTGATGCTCATCGGGCTCTGGCCCGCAATCACGAACTTCACGCCTTCGCGGAAAATCGCCTGCGCAAGCACTGTCGCCGTCGTCGTGCCATCACCGGCGATATCGTTCGTCTTCGACGCGACCTCGCGCACCATCTGCGCGCCCATGTTCTCAAATTTGTCGTCCAGCTCGACTTCTTTGGCGACCGTCACGCCGTCTTTCGTGATCAGCGGCGCACCATACGATTTCTGAATGACAACATTGCGCCCCTTCGGGCCAAGCGTCACTTTCACCGCATCCGCAATCTGGTTCACACCGCGAAGAACTTTTTTACGGGCCTGCTCGTCAAAAATAATCTCTTTTGCTGACATCTTATCTCTCCATTATATTCGCGATCAAACGCGCGCTTAATCCAAAATACCCAGAATATCGCTTTCCTTAAGAATCATGTGATCCTCAGTGCCGACCTTGATCTCCGTGCCTGCATATTTGCCAAACAGAACGCGATCGCCTGCTTTTACTTCCGGCGCGATCAGCGTACCATCCTCAAGCCTCTTCCCCTCGCCAACAGCGATGACGATGCCCTCAAGCGGCTTTTCCTTCGCCGTATCGGGAATAATGATCCCACCGGCACTGCGCGTCTCACTCTCAACTCGTTTCACAAGCACACGATCCTGCAACGAACGAACTTTCATTTCAATCTCCTTAATTGATGCGTCATGGGCGCCACAAATTCGGCGCCAGTCAACAGGCAACCTACATTAGGCACGCTTCCCAATCCGTCAACCCCTCCCCGCGACTTTTTTGTCACCCACGCGTTTCTCCCGTGTCGCCCACGCGAATATCTATGCCATCCGCCCAAATTCCAAGCCCACCAACCTCTCCTCCGCGCCCGCTCGCCATCCCAAACCGCCGCGCCATCCACCGCCGCTCAGCCCCATCCCATCATCCGCTCCCCTTGCGCTCCGCGCTACGGCTCTCCATTCGGCCTATGCGCTCCGCGCATACGGCCTCTCGCCGGTCGCTATGTGCTCGCCCGCTGGGCTCCGCGCATACGCGCCCGGCACAGCCGTGCCTCCTCCCAAAACTGCCGCAACCCCGCATGAAACCTAGACTTCAGCACTGCCAAAATTTTCGCATTTTTTCGTAAAAAGAGACAGATGCTTCGTACCACGAAACAAATATAATTATTAGCCCCAACAAGCCCAAACGATCATGGATTTACATAGCAATCGGCATTCTTGGGGTTGTTATTATTCTATCTGTCATCCGCTCGATCGGTAATGACAATTCTGTTCCAGACAACATTACTAATTCAAACAATAATGCACGTACGCTTGCCAACAAAGACACAGATGTAAATACGAATGTGAATGATTGTACCTCACTTCTTGATGCTGCTAGACAGGGAGATGTCAATAAAGTTAAAGCACTTATCGATAAAGGCGCTGACGTTAATACAAAAGATAAATTTAGTGGAAACACGCCTTTACATCTGGCAGTAATAAGGGGACACCTTGAAGTCATAAAACTTCTGATTTCTTCGAATGCCAATGTCAATGCTAGAACAAATTTTGGAACCTCCCCACTTCATTTCGCATTCAACAGAACGGAATCCATGGAGGCCGTAAAATTGCTTATTTCATCAGGAGCTGATGTAAATGCGAAGGATGATTTTGGATCGACACCACTTCATGAAGCAGCGTTTGGACAGAACCTGGTGGTGTTAGAAGAATCTGATGCGACTGAAAAAGATAAACGTGAACTAACAGAGAGATATGCGAATGCAATGGAAATGCTTATTGCTGCGGGTGCTGACATCAGTGCTAAAGACAATGACGGAAAGACGCCCCTTGATGTGGCGGTTGAAAAGAATAGGGGCGCATTAGCTAATGTTCTTCGAGCCCATATGGCTGCCCCCTCAAAAAATGATAATGATAGCCTCGACACGCAAGCAAACTCGATTGCTTCTATGGAAAAGAAATGTAATGTTCAAACCATCTCAAAGGAGAAACATCTTCCCAAATGGAATATTGAAATTGTCGATTCCTCTGTAATCGCTTCCATGCTTAAAGATGCAGAAAAGAATCATCTTCCGTTCTTAAAGATAAATGCATCCGATAATCTGAAACAAAAGCTCGAAACTTATATCAATAAAGATCCTTCAAAACTCCACGAGGATTCGCAAAATACTTTCACTTGCGAACCTGGTAATTACATCAAAACAGCGAGCAATATTGGTATTCAACTAGTTTTGTGCAATGACGATGAAATGAGTGTTGCGTTCCTCAATCTCGTATCGCCTGTGGACAACAAAGCTCGAGTTTACACCGCTAAAACCTTTGATCATCTCTTTGAAGATGCGCCTGTTATTGACAAGACCGAGGAAACCGTGATCAACGGCGAGCGAGGGGCCTATGTTGCAGTAAACTATGAAACTTACTCAGATGGGACAGGCACTGAGCATCATGAAACTGACGTTGTACATTACCTATTTTTAGGTGATAAACTTCGTTATCTCACCGACTGGGACGCATTTCATATCGAAGAGAGCTGGTCTCATGAAGATGATGGCACAGAGGAATATGATTGTGACGCCAAGGCCACCGTATTACGCATTGAAAGCACGGGAGCTAAACACCAGGAACATACATTTTCTATCTCGACATCGAATTAGGCAGCCGCTCCCATCAAACATCAACGTTTTTGCAATGTGCAGAGACGCACTCCCCAAGCGTCTTACTATCACAGATACGTCGTACCCCATGCAAAGACGTGCGATCCGATAGCTATCGCGCCGTATGAAATAGCCTGCCGCCAGCGAACCGTAGCGTGTCGTGACACGCACCTAGGCGAGCGCGCAGGCCGTATGCCGCAGGCATAGTCCGCGCATCCCTAACCTTCCAAATCCCGATGCTGTTCCCAAACCATTCTTACCCGACAATCCATCGCTCTATCGTGCGTTTGTCTTTCTCAAAATTGACGCCGATTTTGACAATCTTTTTGTCTCCAGCTTCGTATTGAATCGCATATCCCTTGTCATCAATTTGCTGGAGCGCATCTTCGGCAGTACCATTCAATTTAAACTCGAATAAATATATGGTATCTTCTGTTTCTATTAAAGCATCACATCGCCCCGCAGCACTGCGTTCCTCGGTTCGGACGACGTAATCCGTCGCAAGCACGAATATCAGGTAGAATACGGTTTTGTAATGATTCTCATCCTGCTTTTCGGCATCATAAGGGATTGAACTGTAAAACGAACGCAGAAGCAGCATGGCCGCATCGATATCATGGTTGCGAAAGGATCGCATCATGCGCTGGATAATGGAATTGTTTTCAGCTGCGGTCTTTTTTGTATAATATGGTGCAAGTCCTTTGATAAAACTGACCCGCACTTCCTCATTGGGAAAACCCAGCGTATAATCATAACCGTCGAATTTTTTTATTGTCACATATCCGCTTTGATAGAGCAATGCAATTGGCGTCTCTGCCTCTTCGATGGACACGTCAAAATCCATCTCGCTTGCCATAAATCCGTCTAGTTCTTCGGGGCGGATGGAATAGCTGCCAATCATTTTCGTCAAAAATGTCGGTGTGCCAGTGGAATACCAATAGTTATTGAGCTCGCAATCCTTCAAGCTACGAAGCAGGCTGAGCGGATTGTATATATCGGGAGATTTTTTTGAAAAATGATACCCGTCATATTTCTTTTTCAACCTGGCCAAAACAGTAGATTCAGAGATATCCAGCGTCTTCGCCATATTGCGGACTTCTTTGGGAAGAGCGGTCAAAAGCTCTTCTTTTGTAATTCCGCAGATTGAGGCGTATTCGTTGCTCATGCTTATCGACACGAGATTGCTCATGGCACTGAAAATACTGAGCTGGCTGAACTTGGTAATCCCCGTAATAAATACAAAGCGGATG